>JALNZK010000041.1 GCA_023229365.1 Pseudomonadota bacterium
TCCGCGCGGCGCTCGAGAAACGCGGTGACCACTTCCGGATCGAAGCGGTGCCCCGAGCCCTTGCTGATGATCTCGACGGCGACATCGATAGGATACGCATCCTTGAACGCGCGCCGGGTGGTCAGCGCGTCGAACACGTCGGCCACGGCCAGGATGCGCGCCCCGGCCGGGATCGCGTCGCCCCGAATGCCCCGCGGGTAACCGCTGCCGTCGAACGCCTCGTGGTGGGTCCAGGCGAGCGCGGCCGCCTCTCGGAGCAGGGGCGTGTCGACGTCGCCGAGCAGAGCACGACCCAGCTCCGGGTGCCGTTTGACCATGGCGGTCTCGACATCGGTCAGCTTGCCCTCCTTGCGCAGGATCGATTCCGGCACGTCTGTCATCCCGACGTCGTGGAACAGGGCGGCATGCCGGAGCAGGAGCGTCTCGCGCGCGGGCCAATTGCAGGCCGCTGCGAGCGCCCCGACGTACGCGCAGACGCGCCGCAGGTGCTCGACGACGCCGTCCTCGCGGAACTGGTACCCCGCGGCCAGGCGCACGAGCGACTCGAGCTGCCCCACGGCCGGATCACCTCCTGCCGAGACGACCTCTGGCACATAGAGGATCTCGAACAAGTCCCTTGGGCCGCTCCCGGTCATGGATCGCGCCGTCGTCTTCCACGGCCGCTCGGGATCGACCCGAGCCCGTACAGCCGGATCTTGGAGACCATCGTCCGCAACGGCATGCCGATCAGCGTCGCGGCCTTCGCGCGAACACCGTTCGCGGCGGCAAGGGCCTCTTCGATTCGCCTGCGCTCGAGCTCCTGGATTTCGTCTTCCAGCCTCCTGAAGCCCTCTCCGGCAGAGGTCGCGCCGGCGACGTCTCGCGCGCGCGGCTCAGGCGTCCGGCCCACGAGCCACGGGGCGGCGCGCTGGCCGATCCGCTCCGGCAGCATCTCCGCGTCGAGCGTGCCGCCGCAGACCGACGCGGCGACGAACTCCATGAGGTTCTTCATCTCGCGCACGTTGCCGGGCCAGTCGTGGAGCTCGAGGCGCTGCATGGCCCGGCTCGAGATCTCCAGCACCGGTTTGCCGGCGCGGCGGCAGGCATCGACGAGGAACGTCCGGGCGATGAGCGGGATCTCGAGCGGGCGCTCGCGCAGCGGCGGAACGGAGAGCATCGCCGCGCCCAGCCTGTAGTAGAGATCCTTGCGGAACCTCCCGGCCTCGATCTCCTTCTCCACGTTGCGGTTCGTCGCCGCGATGATCCGCACGTCGATGGGCCTCTCCGCGACGGATCCCACCGGGCGGATGCGGTGCGTCTCGAGCGCGCGCAGCAGCTCGGCCTGGGCGCGCGGGGTGCTCTCCGCGATCTCGTCGAGAAAGACGGTGCCGCCGCGGGCGCTCTCGAGGAGCCCGGTGCGGGCCGACGTGGCGCCGGTGAACGCCCCGCGCTCGTGGCCGAAGAGCTCGCTCTCGAGGAGAGACTCCGTCACCGCGGCACAGTTGACGGAGACGAGGGGATGCGTCCCTCGTGGCGACCAGGCGTGGAGCGCCTGCGCGACGATCTCCTTGCCGGTGCCGGTTTCGCCCGTGATGAGCACCGGGATCTCCGCGAGCGCGAGATCGCGGACGAGCTCGAACAGTCGTCGCATCTTCGGGTCGGCGACGAGGATCCGGGAGCTTCCGATTTCGTACGTGGTGACGGCGTCCCGTATCGCGGCGACCGCGCTCGAACCGACGGACGTCGTCGCGAGCCGCGCGCCGGCGAGGAGGGTCTCGGCGTCCGCGCCGTCGTCCGGGCACGACACCAGGCCGACCCGGACCGATGGGGCCAGGCGCTTGGCGGCGTCCAGCACGCGCTGCGCCGGAACTCCGGCCTCGGCGGAGGTTTCCGGAAAGACGACGACCACCTCTCGGCCGCCGTCCCAACCGACGATGTCCACGAACCGCACGGCGCCGAGTATCGCGTCGCGGATCCCGAGCGCATCCGGCGGATCGTGTCCGGTGTCGACGACCAGCACGGACAGCGGCCGGCCGTAGCGCAGGGACCGTTCGATCTCCTGGCGGAGGCGGTCCAAGAGCGTTGCGCCGTCCAGGACGGTGCGCGACGCGGTCCGGCTCGCCGGCCTATGGAACACGACGGTCAGGGAGCAGACGGAGATCGTGTCGCCCGAGATGATCGACTTGGTCCCGGCGACCTGCTCGCTGTTGACGCGAACCTCGATAGACGGGTCGCGGATCTCGAGCACCGCTTCGGTCTCCGATATCCGGATGCCCACCGCGCTCGCCTCGGGCCCGTCGTCCTCGAATCGTCCTTCGTCGCCGGCCGAGCGCAGGAGCGAGACTTGTCCGGGAACGAGCACCGGGAGTCGCCGTACCGAGTCTCCCGAAAAGACGAAGAAATACGGCCCGGGCGGGTATTCTGCCGCCGCCAAGTCGCTTTCGCGATCCCGCTTTCGGAAGTCGGACTCCACTTGGATGAAACCCCTACCCGCAAGCGTACCGCTCTTTTCGAGCGCAGCGCAACGGGGTTTGTCCGAAGTACGAGGCGAATCGCGCCGTTTTTGCCCGATTCGCGCTCTTTTAGCGCGCAGATTCGGCGTGACCGACAGGTACAGCGGCCCGTTTTCTTTTGAAAACAGATAGTTGGCGCGCCCATCGGGTTGGCCCCCTCCTTGCTCTATGTCGGTCCGGAGGTCACGTCATGCAACGATACTCACCCAATTCCATCACGTTCCTGGCGGCAGCCGGCGCGCTGCTCCTGGGGTCGGCGAACGCGTTCGGGTACTCGTACTTCGAATCCCCGGACGGCGACCCGGTCCGTTGGATGGAGCCCCGCGTGACCGTGGTCCTCGACGGGAGCCTGTCCCGCCTCGGGGAAGTCCATGAAATCCAGGATTCGATAAAGGACGCATTCGGGGTCTGGGCCGATTCCGTGGATTTCCCGTTCGAATTCGAATTCGTCGAAGGAGACTGCGGCGCGGGCGGCGTGAAGGCCGACGGCGTCAGCTGCATTCTCGTCGAGAGCGCCGCTCCCGATGGCAAGGACGACGCCAACGCGACGACATACGTCAGCTACGGCGCATCGAACGGCGCGATCGTCGGGGCCGACATCGTCTTCTACCAGAGCGCCGGACCTTGGAGCGCGGACGGCTCGGATGACACTCAGGACGTCTTCGCGGTCGCCTCCCACGAGGCCGGTCACATGCTGGGGCTGGGCCACTCGGAGGTCGTCGAAGCGCGAATGTACCCGACCATCGCCCAAGGCGGCCAATGGGACGGCGACCTGGACGAAGACGACATCGACGGCGCCGAGGCGCTGTACGAAGGCGTCGAGCTCGACGACGAAGCGGGGACGATGTCGTGCACGGCGAGCGTGGCGCCGGGGCGGCCCGGTTCGATGTCGCCGGTGCTGGCCATGCTGCTCGTTCTCGGCCTGGTCTACGTCCGGAGAGCCCGCCCGTAGCCAGCGGCGCCAGCCGCCCGCAGCGAGCTCGGGAAAATGACGAGTTCGTTAGCATTCGCCACTATTCTCATGCATATTCATATCTACAAAAAGACAACATCATCTCACAGGGACCCCATGGCTTCGAAAAGAACACTTTTGATCGTAGATGACACACCCAACGTGGGGCGAGCTCTGTCCCGAGTGCTGGGCAGACACTTCGACGAGGTCCACGTGGTGACGAGTGGCGCCGAGGGAGACGCCGTCCTCGAGAAAACAAGAGTGACGCACCTCGTGTGCGACCAGTCCCTCGGGGAGGACGATCCCCCCGGGCTCGAGCTCGTGCCACGGTGGAGGAAGGAGCACCCCTCGATCGAGCGGGCGATCATCCTGACCGGCTTTCACCAAGCGTCGCTGTCGGCAGGCCCTGGAGTCGACGCCATCGTCTCCAAGCTCGCCGAAACCTCGACCCTGCTGCGGGTTCTCGGGGTCGGGTGAGATCTCGGGATTGAGCCTGTTACCCGAGATGCAGAAAAGGTGTATTATTCTTCAATCGCTTGAATAGGCAGGCACGAAGAGCAGCTAGAAGTAAGTGACAGTCTGGGGGGGAGGTGAGCCGTGAGCGTGGCGAGATCAAAACGCCTCTCCGTCGCTCCATCGACAACCGGTGACGTCAACCTCCGGATCTTCACTCCGTTGACGCGCTACCTCCGCGAGAAGCACGGGACCGACGTGCTGGAACGGATCCTGACCGCCGCTGGTCTCGCCGTCGGCGACTTCGACGGAAAGAGCCGGTGGACGAGCCTCGAATCGTTCGAGGCGTTCCTCAAAGGCGTGCGCGAGGTTGCCGGGTCCGACGAGGAGTTCCAGCGCGCCTGCATCTACCGGATGAGCGAATCGTACGGGGTGTTCAGGTTCGCGTTCCGTGCCCTGTCGCCGCTCGCCGTCTTTCTCAAGGCGATGTCCCAGTTTCACCTCGTGTCTCGGGTTGGCCGCTTCGAGGTGCTCGCATCCGGCCGCACTTTCCTCGAATACCGCCACTACAGCACCAAGAGGGAGGATCGACTCGTCTGCCTGTCGCGTCAGGCACAGAGCTCGGCCCTGCCGACGATGTGGGGGCTGCCCGGGGCACGGATCACCGAGCGCAAGTGCGTCGCGTTCGGGAACGACTGCTGCGAGCTCAAGTACCAGTGGTACGAGCACCGGCGCCCGTTGCCCATGTTCATAGGCGCGCTCGCCGGTGCCGCCGCGGCGTTCGCCCTGAGCCTCGCCGGGTTGGGCACCCTCACGTTGTGGCTCGGGTTGCCGATCCTCTGCGGGCTCGTCGGGTACGTCCTCGAGCTGCGCCGTTCGAACAAGGCCAACCTCGCGATCGGCGAAGAGATGAACGAGGCGCTCGTGGGCCTCGCGGCCGAGGACGCGGACGCGCGGCGCGAGGTGCTGGCCCTGAACCAAAGGCAGAAGGAGTGGACCCGCGTGCTCGAGGAGCAGGTCGCGGAGCGCACCGCGAGCGTGGAGGCCGTGGTGCGCCGGCTCCAGAACATCCGCGAGGACCTGCAGACCAACCTGCGCGGGGTGTCCCACGATCTGCAGAGCCCGCTCTTCCTGATCCGAGCGTTGAACGAGAGCATGCTGGAAGACACCGACGGCCTGAGCCCGGAGCTCGTCGAAAACCTGAAAGAGCAAGGCAAGGCCCTGGTGCAGATGAGCGCGATGTTCCAGGATCTGATGACCCTGGTGCGCGCCGACGCGCCGCTCCTGCGGCTCGCTCCCCAGAACGTCGAGACCGAGCCGCTGCTCGATCAGCTCCGGCGCCGGGTCCGGGCGCTCGTCATCGGCCGCGAGATCCGCGTGAGCACGCTCGCGTCGCGCGAGACCCCGCCCAGGATCGAAACCGACCTCCTGCTATTCGACCGGGTGATCGACAACCTGCTCACCAACGCCGCGAAGTACACCGAGCGCGGCAGCATCGTGATCGAGCTGGACGGGAAGCCGGGGTTCCTCACGGTCAAGGTGTCGGACACCGGGAGGGGGATCGAGGAGGACGACATCCGCAAGATCTTCGAGCCCGACGGATCCGCGAAGGAGGCGCGCGCCAAGTACAGCCACGGCGTGGGGCTCTCGGTCGTCGTCAAGCTCCTCGCCCAGATCGGCGGCAAGCTGGAGGTCATGTCGCTGCCGGGCATGGGCACCACGTTCTGGGCCCACTTCCCGGTGGAGATCTCCACGGCGGCGAAGGAGGTCGCGCAGAAGGACGAGCGCGTCAGGGACGACGACCACGACAGCTTCAACAAGGTCGTGACGATCCGCAGATCCAGGGGACGCTGATGGAATCGAAGCAGAGCCGCAGGCCGCGCCAGACGACGGAGATGACCCTGCAGCTCGACCTCGTCGCGGCGAACGAGCTCGGCCGCGGTCTTTCCGACCGGCAGGCCGCCTTCGTCGTCATCGGGGGCATGGACATGGGCGACAGCATTCCCCTCAGGGAGGATGGCCCCACCGTCATCGGACGGGATCCCGAATGCGACGGGATCATCCGGGACGACGGCATCTCGAGGCGCCACGTGCGGGTCTTCCGCGACGAGTCGGGCGCGTTCGTCCTCGAGGACCTCGACAGCACGAACGGCGTCTTCGTGGGCGGCGTCCGTGTTTCCCGATACCAGCTGGCCGACGGCGACAAGGTGCTCGTCGGCCGCCGCACCATCCTCAAGTTCGTGTTGCAGGACAGGCTCGACGTCGCCTTCCAGCAGCAGATGTACGAATCGTCCGTGCGCGACGCGCTCACCGGCGCCTTCAACCGGAAGCACTTCGACGAGCGGATCGCCGCGGAGCTCTCCTACGCCAAGCGCCACGCGATGTCGGTCACGCTCGCCATGCTCGACCTCGATCACTTCAAGAACGTCAACGATTCTTGGGGGCACCAGGCGGGCGATCAGGTCCTGCAATCCGTGGGCGGGGCGCTGCTCCGGATGCTGCGGCAGGAGGACATCTTCGCCCGGTACGGAGGCGAGGAGTTCGCGGTCATCGCGCGCGGGATAGGGCAGGTGGGCGGGCTCGCGCTCGGCGAGCGGCTGAGGGCCGAGGTCGAGCGGATCCTGATCCGGACACCGCAGGGCGAGCGGATCCCGGTCACGATCAGCGTCGGCGTCTGCACCACGCCCGGCGGCGCCGAGGTGGCGCCCGCGGAGCTCGTCCGGCAGTCGGACGTGAACCTGTACGCGGCCAAGGCGGCCGGCAGGAACCGCGTCGTCGCGACCGAGTTGCAGATCGGATAGCTGGCTCGGCGCTTCACCACGTGACTTCCGGATAGGGCCTGCCCGGCTTGGCGAACAGGTAGCCCTGGAGGAGATCGCAGCCGAGCTCGACGCATGTATCACGCTCCGCCGCGGTCTCGATGCCCTCGGCGACGACGCGCATCCCGAGCTCCTTGCACAGCTGGGTCAGCGAGCCGACGAGCTTCTGTTTGACGGGGTCCTCGTGGATGTTTCGAACCAACGACATATCGATCTTGACGACGTCCGGCGTGAGCTGCGTGAAGTACGAGAGCCCGGCGTAGCCGGCGCCGAGGTCGTCGATGGCGATGCGATACCCGAGCTTCCGGAGCCGGCCGACGCGCTCCGCGATGCCGGCCTTCTCGTCGAGCGCCGCCCGCTCGGTGACCTCCAGGACGACGCGCGAGGCGAACGCCGCGAGCGGGGCGTCGGGCGAAAAGAGCGTCTCGTCGAGGAAGTCGCCGGGATGAAGGTTGATGAAGACATCGACCTCGGCGGGCGGGGGGCTCTCGAAGAGCGTCTTAGCGATCGCGCCGCGAATGGTGCGCCCGATCTCGTGCACGCGATCGAGCCGCTCGGCGACGGCGAACAGCACGCCCGGGTGAGGCAGCGTCGGCTCGTTCGTCCGCACCAGCGCCTCGAACGCGACGATCCGCTTCTCTCTCCAATCCACGATCGGCTGAAAGGCCATCCACAGCGTGTCCAGACCCCGCGCGAAGCTCGTCTCCATTGCGACGCGATCGCCCAGCAGCTTGTCGACCGGCCCGAGGCTCGCCGCCTCCCGCTTGAGCACCGCGATGCGGCCGAGCTTGGCCGCCTTTTCGACGACCGCGATCAGGCTGCGGGAATCGACGGGCTTGATGAGGTACTGCAGGGCCCCGTACTGCACCGCCTGGACCGCCGACTCGACGGTCGGGTTGCCGCTGATCAGGATCACCGGAACGTCGAGATCGCGCTCCCTCACGGCGCGCAGGAGCTGGATGCCGTCCATGCCGGGCATGGCGATGTCGGTCAGGATGACCTCGAAGGCGCCGCCGGCGAGGGCATCGATCGCCTGCTGGCCGTCGCCCGCCTGCACCACCGCAAACCCGGTGTCCTCGAGCATCCGCGCGAACGCGCGACGCAGCGCGGTTTCGTCCTCGACGACGAGGACACGGCCCTGGGATGTATTTTCCATTCCTTTTCCTCTCACGTTTCATCCAGCACTTCCCGCACCTTGCGGGTCAGATCGGTTGAGTTGAACGGCTTGCCGACGAACTTGGTCCCCGCGTCGAGCGTGCCGTGGTGGACGATCGCGTCGTCCGTGTAGCCGGACATGTAGAGGACCTTGATCCCGGGGCGGAGCTTCGCGAGCCGCTCGGCGAACTCCCTCCCACCCATCCCGGGCATCACGACGTCGGTCAGCACGAGGTGGATCTGGTCCGCGTGCCGCTCGCACGTCGCCAGCGCCTCGTCCCCGCTCGTCGCGGTCAGCACCGTGTAGCCCGCCGTATCCAGGATCCTTTTCGCGAGGTTCATCACCGCCTCCTCGTCCTCCACGACGAGGATCGTCTCGCTCCCGGTCAACCGCGTCGGGGGTATCGAGACCTTGGGCGCGACGACCGCGGGCGAGGTCTTCCTGGGGAGGTAGATCTTCATCGTCGTCCCCAGTCCGGGCTCGCTGTAGACGTGGATATCGCCGCCGCTCTGCCGAACGATGCCGTACGCCGTGGAGAGCCCGAGGCCCGTGCCCTTGCCCTTCTCCTTGGTGGTGAAGAACGGCTCGAAGATCCGCGCCTTCGTTCCCTCGTCCATGCCGCGGCCCGTGTCCGTGACCGCGAGCATGACGTACGGCCCCGGCTCCACGGCCACGTGGCTCGCCGCGTACTCGTCGTCGAGCTCGGTGTTGGTGGTCTCGTTGGTGAGCTTGCCGCCCGTGGGCATGGCGTCGCGGGCGTTGACCACCAGGTTCATGAGCACCTGCTCGATCTGACCCGGGTCGGCGAACGTGAGCCCGAGGTCGGGCGCGAGCGCCTGCACGAAGTCGATGTCCTCGCCGAGGATTCGGCGGAGCATCTTCTCGAGCTCGGCCGTGATCTGGTTCAGGTCGAGCGGGACAGGCTCCATCATCTGCTTGCGGCTGAACGCGAGGAGCTGGCGGACGAGCGCCGCCGAGCGCTCGCCGGCGTTCTTCACCTCCAGGAGGTCCTCTCGCAGAGGCTCGCCCTCGGGCACCGCGTCCAGCGCGAAGCCGGTGTAGCTCAGGATCACGGAGAGGAGGTTGTTGAAGTCGTGCGCGATGCCGCCCGTCAGGGAGCCTATCGCCTCCAGCTTCTGCGACGCGCGCAGCTGCTCCTCGAGCTTCTCGCGCACCGCTTCGGCTTTATTGCGATCGGTGATGTCGCGCTCGACCGAGATGGCGAGGACCTTCGAACCGATCCGCATCTCCGTCACCGAGCACTCGAGATCCCGGATCGTGCCGTCCTTGCACCGGTGCTGTACCTCGAAGAGCTTCCCCGCTCCGGAGAGGATGCCTCGCCTTCTCTCATTCGCGAGCCTGGAGGCATCGGCGCCCGCCTCGATGAAAGACACCGGTTGGCCCACGAGCTCCTCCGGCTGGTAGCCGAGAGCCGTCAGGGCCGAGCGGTTCGCATCCCGGATCACGGGGACGCTTCCGGGCGTGATCTCCAAAAGAAGTATGGTGTCCGCCGCCTGATCGAAGAGGACTCGAAACCGCTCCTCGCTCTCCCGAAGCGCCTCCGCGCCCCGCTTTCGCGCAACGGCTCCGGAGAGCGTGTTGGCCACGGCCTTCAGGAAGCCCTCTTCCCACGCGCTCCAGGCGTGACCCTCTTTGACGTACAGATTGATGACGCCCAGGACGCGATCACCGGACAGGATGGGCACGCAGTAGTGTCCGTGCGGCTGGATGCCCGGGTAGCGTACGTCGTGCCGCTCGTCCACCCGATCCGCGAACTGGATTGCCCGCTCGGCCGCGGCTCTTCCGCACAGGCAGCGCCCGAACGGGACCGCCGTGCACGCGGCGATCAAGTCCTGGGAGAAGTTCTTTTCGGCTCGAAGCCGTAGCGTCTTCCCCGCCTCGTCGGCCAGGAAGATCGCGCCCTTTGACTCGATCGCGAGCCACTTGAGCGAGAGGATGAGCTCCAATGCGCGGGGCAGGAGCTCCTCGATGGAACTGTCCTCAAGAGAGAGGGACAGCAAGGAGTTCAACGCGGCCTCTGTCTCGAAATTCCGCGCCAGATTTTCTTCGGCCCGCTTGCGCCCGGTGATGTCGCGGATGTTGCACTGGATGACCTTCTTGTCGTCGACCAGGTACACGTTGCTGACGAACTCGACGGCGATCTTCCGCCCGTCACGGGTCTTGAGCGGAAGATCCTCGTAGCGGACGTACTTTTCCGTCTGCAGCTCCGCGAACGACTCCTTGGAGGCGGCGATGTCCCGGAACGAGCCGATCTCCCAGAGGTGCTTGCCCAGGAACTCCTCGTGCGAGTAGCCCGTCAGCTCCACCAGGAACGGGTTGACGTCGACGATCCGTCCGGTCTCCGCGTCGAGGATCAGGATGCCGTCCTTGGCGGCCTCGAACAGGCGGCGGTACCGCGCCTCGGACGCCACCAGGTCGTGCTCGATCCGCTTGCTCGAGGAGATGTCCCGGAAGATCCCCTGGATGACCTTCCTGCCTCCGAGCTCGAAGGTCGTCGCGTTGATGCGGACCGGGATGTGCCGACCGTTCTTGTCGATCACCGTCGACTCGGCATCATTGACCTTGCCGGCCTCGACGTGGCTTTCGAACTCCCGGGCGAACTCCTCGGTCTTGGGGTGCAGATCGGCCCGGTTCATGCCGATGATCTCGTGCCTCGGCATGCCGAGCAGCTTCTCGGCCCGCTTGTTCACGTCCAGGATGATCGCGGTCTTCGCGTCGGCGATGAAGATGGCGTCGCCGGACTCCTCGAACAGCCCGCGGTACTTCCTCTCGCTCTGCCGCAACGCCTCCTCCATCCGCTTGCGCTCGGAGATGTCGATAGTGGCCGTGATCATCCAGGTCTCGCCATCGCTGGCCGCGTAGTTCGTCGACGTGAGGACGACCCAGAAGGCGGAGCCGTCCTTCCGGACGAAGCGCGTCTCGTGCTCCTTGACCGTTCCCTGCCGCTGCATCAACTCGACGAATCGATCCCTCTCCAGCGGGTCGTACCAGTGCTGCGAGGCGGAGCCCTCCGTGAACTCCTCTTTAGAGGAGAACCCGAACATCTTCCACAGCGCCGGGTTGGCCTCGACAATCCGGCGGCCCGGCGTGCTGATGGAGATGCCGGCCGGGACGTTCTCGATGACGGCCCGGAGCTTCTCTGCCGATGCGCGCAGCGCGTTCTGCACCTCGAGCCGATCGGGGCCTGACCTGCTCTCGCTCATGGCGTCCCTCCACCGGAAACGGAGATCCGCCCCCGGATACCGAAGACGTCCGGATTATCGAGCATCGGGCGCCCCAACGCATCGACGGCGAGACGACATGGGATCCGCCGTTGGCGGAGCTCCGATTCCCCGGTGCGAGCCTTCTATCTGCACGCGGTTGCTGCATCTATCGGGCCACGGAGGGACACGAGTGGTTTCCAGTATTTACATGTCGAAGGCGCTCGAATACCCGACTCTCCCAATCATAATGAGGGAAACGCTCCACCATTTTGAGAAGGCCAGGCACTCGCTCCCCGCGCGGGGAAATGGCCTGTCTTCGGAAATAGTGTGCGTAACTCACTCTCCGTCCAGCACCTCGCGCACCTTGCGCGCGAGATCGGCCGCGTTGAAAGGCTTGGCGATGAAGCTGGTTTCCTGGTCCAGCGCGCCGTGGTGGACGATCGCGTCGTCCGTGTACCCGGACATGTAGAGCACCCTGATCCCGGGGCGCGCTTCCGCCAGCCTGTCGGCGAGCGCCTTTCCGTTCATGTCGGGCATCACGACGTCGGTCAGGACGAGGTGGATCTCGCCCGGGTGCGCCCCGCAGACGTCGAGCGCCTCGGCCCCGTTGGAGGCGGGCAGGACGGCGTAGCCGGCGCCACGCAGGATCCGCACGACGAGGTTCCTCACCGCCTCCTCGTCCTCCACCACGAGGACGGTCTCGGTCCCCGCGGCCGGCGCCTCGGGGCCGCGGCTCGGCGGGGTAAAGGTCGCGTGCTCGATCAGCCTCGGCAGGTAGACCTTGAAGGTCGTCCCGATGCCGGGCTCGCTGTACACCCAGACGTCGCCGCCGCTCTGCTTGACGATGCCGTGGACCGTGGAGAGACCCAGGCCCGTCCCCTTGCCGCTCTTGGTCGTGAAGAACGGCTCGAAGATCCGCTCCCGCGTCTCGGCTTCCATCCCGCAGCCGGAGTCCGTGACCGCGAGCAGGACGTAGGGGCCCGGCTTCACGTCCGCGTGGGTCGCGGCGTACTCCCCGTCGAGCTCCACGTCGGCGGTCTCGATGGTGAGCTTGCCGCCCTCCGGCATGGCCTCCCGCGCGTTGATCACCAGGTTCATGAGCACCTGCCCGATCTGTCCCGGATCGGCGTGGACGAGGCCGAGGTCCGGTGCGAGGATCTGCTCGAAGTCGATGTCCTCGCCGATGGTCCGCCGGAGCATCTTCTCGAACTCCGCCACGACCCGGTTCAGGTCGAGCGGCGCGGGCTGCAGGATCTGCCTGCGGCCGAACGCGAGGAGCTGCCGCGTGAGCATCGCGGCGCGCTCGCCGGCCTTCTTCACCTCGAGCAGGTCGTCGCGTACCGGATCGTCTTTGGGAACGCCGGCCAGCGCGAAGTCCGCGAAGCTCAGGATCACGGAGAGCAGGTTGTTGAAGTCGTGCGCGATGCCGCCCGCGAGGCCGCCTATCGCCTCCATCTTCTGGGCGCTCCGCAGCTGCTCTTCGAGCTCGCCTCGCCGCGCCTCCTCGCGTTTGCGATAGGTGATGTCGGTCGCGAAGTTCAAGGTCGCGGGCGCGCCGTCCCACACGATCACCACGACGTTCAGCTCCATCCAGATCGTGTCGCCGGCCCAGTTGAAAATCCGGAGGACGTACCGGGACGGCAGCTCCTCGCCGCGCGACCGCCGGACGTGCCGGTCCATGACCAGCGCGCGATCGTCCGGATGGATGAAATCGGCGAACGGTCGCGTGGACAGCTCTTCCGCCGGGTATCCGAGCATCTTCTTCGTGTTCGAGTTGGCGAACCGCAGCATGCCGCCCTGGGCGACGAAGATGGCCTCCTCGGCGTTCTCCACGAGGACCCGGTACTTCTCCTCGCTCGCGCGCAGCGCTTCCTCGACCTGCTTGCGCTCGGTGATGTCGTTGATGCTGGTCACGAAGTACAAAGGAGCGCCGGCCGAGTCCCGCAGCAGCGTCGTGCCCACGTCCGTCCAGACGAAGTGGCCGTCCAGGTGCCGGTACCGCTTCTCCATCCTGTAGCTGGATCGCTCGTTCGCCACCAGGCATCGGACGCACTCCAGGCTCTCGGCCAGGTCGTCCGGGTGCGTCAGCTCGGCGAAGTTGGCGCGCTGCATCTCCTCCATCGAGCGTCCGAGCATCAAAGCGAACGCGGGGTTCACGCGGAGGAGCCTGCCGTTCGGTGCGGTCAGCGACTTGCCCGTGGTCGAGCTCTCGAAGACGCCGCGGAAGCGTGTCTCGCTTTCGCGCAGCGCCTCCTCCGCGATCTTCTGATCCGTGATGTCGCGCGCGGTGGACAGGGCGCCCGTCACGTTCCCCTGCTCGTCCTTGAGCACTCGGCACCACCAGGCGAGGAGCCGCTTCTCCCCGTCCCTGCGCCGCTGCCAGCTCTCGAGGTAGACGACCTGCTCGGCTCCCTCGAACAAGGGCAAGACCTGCTCGTAGACGTTCTGCTCGCCCACGAAATAGACGGCGGCCTCCTTGCCGAACACGTCGTCCCCGAAGAACTCCTTGCCCGGCCCGTTCGCCCACGTGTAGATCCTGCGGTCGTCCACCTCCATGACGATGTCGGGAACGGCGGACAGGATCGCCCGCTGGCGCTCCTGGGCTGTTCGCAGCGCCGCTTGCGCCGCGCGCTCGTCGGTCTGGTCCCGGAAGACGAGCACGACGCCGGTGATCGCGTCGCTCTCGTCGCGGATCGGCGCGCCGCTGTCGGCGATCGGGCGCTGGATCCCGTCTCGGGCGATAAGCACCGTGTGGTTGGCCAGCCCCACGATCTGGCCTTCGCGCAGCACGCGCGCGACCGGGTCCTCGGCCGCTGCGCGCGTCTCCTCGTGGACGATGTGGAACACATCCGCGAGCGGCCGGCCCCGCGCCTCGGCCTCGTTCCAGCCGGTGAGCCTCGCGGCCACGGGGTTCATCTGCCGGACTCTGCCCTCCCTGTCCGTCGTGATGACCGCGTCGCCGATGGAGTAGAAGGCGGTGCGCAGCTCCTCCTCGGCCTCCCGCAGCCTCCGCTCCGCCGCGTACAGGTTCCGGAAGTGGCCCGCCTCGCGCCGCCGACGACCGACGCGTGCCGTGGCCGCGGCCAGGAGAACGGCCAGGGCGACGAAGAGGGCGACCATCCCGCCGCGGTAGCGGGCCTCGGACAGGACCTCGTCGGCGTCGACCTTGGCCACCATGAACCAGTCCGAGCCCTCGATCGGCAGCATGTCGGCGATCACCTCCACGCCGCGGTAGTCGGCGCCGCGGAACTGCCCGCGCTTTCCGAGCACGGCCTGCACGGCCGGAACTTCCGTGCGGGTCAACGGATAGCGCAGCGCGAGCGGGGTGTTCTTCCGGTGCCGCAGCTCGTTGAGGAACACGACCTCGTCGCCCTCCCGCCGGACGAGCAACGTCTCCGCGCTCGGGCTCGGCGTGGGCCAGGACTGGACGAGCGAGAAGAGGAGGGCATCGACGTCGGCGTGCAGCGCAATCGCGGCGATCGGGCTCCCGTCGCCTCGGAGCACGGGCGCGACCACGTCCGAGTACACGACGCCTCGCGGGCACCTGTAGAGATCGGCGAGCACCGGCGAGCGCCTCGCCACCGCCTCGTCGATGGCCGCCTTCAGCTCCTTGCTCACCGGATCGGGCCGATCCCGGACCGACAGCCGTATCCTTCCGTCGTTCCCGATCAGCAGGGCGTCCGTGTAGATGCTCCCGCGTGTTTCCAAACGCAGGACCGTTCGCAACCTGGACACCTGGGTCTCGTCGAGCGGCGCCTCCAGGAACGCGGCCACCGCGTCCGCGAGGAACGGGTTCCCCTCGAGCTTCGACGCGTCGAAGCGACGCTCCGCTCGCCAGAGCTCTATCTCATCCGCCTTCAGCGCGGCGATGGCATGGATCTCCGCGTAGGCCTCCCGGCCGATGCGCCGCTCCTCGCTTTTGTAATAGGCGAAGCCCCCGGCCGCGAGGGCCAGCAACATCGCCGCCAGGGCGACGTGCGACAATCTGGAGAAGCCAGTGGTGCTCGGGCCGGAGCCCCCCATCACATCCTCCGATTCCGAAATGGATTGGCAATACTAACAGAACGCGGTGTGTGAGGCACAGGATTCCGATTCGACTCCTACGGGCCGTCGGCGTCGGAGCTGCCACCGGATTTCAAGGCGGAGATCGCAGCCTCGACCGCATCACCGATGCAGGCGTTTGTCGTCTTCGTCCGCCCAAACCGCTTCTTGGTCTTGATCGGGCGGTGCTTCGCGAGGAGCGGAAGGAATCCCGCATCACCGGTCTTCGCCATCTGCTCGATCACTTCCCTGCGCTGCTTGCAGCTCGTCAGCTCGTTGAAGTCCGCGGTCAGGGACGCGAGCCAGTCGATCCCCGCGCCGTGATTCGTCTCGGCGAGCGCGCTGCGGACCGCCCGCCGCACGTCGCCTTCGATGAGCGCGGAGCTCGCGAGCCCCGTGAGAAACTCGATTTCCGCCCGACCGCCGTACGCCGCGAGGAGCCAGGCGGCCTTCTCGCGTTGCACGGCCCACTTGAGCCCCTCGCGCAGGTTCTCCTGAAGCCGGACGTCTGCCGCGAGCGCGGCATCGGCAGCCAGCGCTTTCTCATAGTCCTTCATCGCCTGGTCCCGCTCGCCGGACGAGAGCTCCGCGTGGCCGAGGAGGAGCAGCGCGGGCGGGTGCCCCGGCTTGAGCACGAGCGCCTCCTTCACCGTGATCACCGCCTCCGCTCCCCTTCCGATCCTGATCTGGGCGGCCGCGCGGTCCAGGAGCTCCGCGGATTCATCGATTATCTCGTGCTTCTCGCTGGTCCTTTCCGGCTGGACGACGACGACCGGCTCGGGCTTCTCCTCGTCGTCTCCGCCGACCGCCGTCGCGACGATGATCCCGACGACGAGCAGCGCGCACGCCGAAGCGATCACGAGGCGCCAACGCCCGGGGAGGCGGGAGAGTCGGCGAGGCGGAGACACTCGCACGGCGCGCTGCTCGAGCTTGTGTACCAGCTCGAAGACGCCGGTCGGCGGTTCCGCCTCGGGATCGAGCCTCCCGATCGCCTCGAGGAACTCCTCGGCGCTCGCGAACCTGTCGTCGGGGCGCTTGGCCATGGCGCGATCGATCAGCTCTTGCAGGCCGCGCGGGAAGCGGCCGC
The DNA here is from genome assembly GCA_023229365.1 of Pseudomonadota bacterium. Taxonomy (NCBI): domain Bacteria; kingdom Pseudomonadati; phylum Pseudomonadota; species Pseudomonadota bacterium. Next base: position 16,225 of record JALNZK010000041.1, read on the forward strand.
GATCGGCGAGGAGCGGCGGCGGCGCGGTGAGGTGTTTCCAGACGACGTCGATCTCCGAGTCCGCCTCGAACGGCGCGGTGCCGGTGAGCATCTCCCAGAGCATGACGCCCACGGTGTACAGATCGGTGCGCTGATCGATCTTGTCGCCGGCCGCCTGCTCGGGAGACATGTACTTCGGCGTGCCGAAGACGACGCCCTTGCGCGTGAGGTTCTCCCCACCCTCCTCGGTGGACACGAGCTTCGCGATCCCGAAATCGATGATCTTGACGAAATCGGTCTCCTCGCCGTGGGTCGTGAGGTAGACGTTCTCGGGCTTCAGGTCGCGGTGCACGACGCCCTGGGCGTGGGCGTGGCCAAGCCCGCGGAGCAACTGTTTCACCACGTCGAGCGCTTTTTCCACCGTGAGGCACCTGCCGCCGCTCATCCGCGTCTCGAGCGATTCGCCGTCGAGCAGCTCCATCACGAGGAACAGCGTCCCGTCGGGCGTCCGGCCGAAGTCGGTGACGGTGATGCAGTGCGGATCCGTGAGCCGGCTCGACGACTTGGCCTCGCGCTCGAAGCGCTGCGTGATGTCTTCGACATGCACGAGATCGGTGTGGATGACCTTGAGCGCGACCTGCTTGTCCATGAGCACATGGGTCGCCCTGTAGACGCGGCCCATGCCGCCCTCGCCGAGCGCGCCGGTGACGAGGTAACGCCCGTCGAGCACGGTGCCGATCAGGGGGTCGAACTCCGCCGCGGGGATCGTGTCCGACGCGTGCGCGGCGGCGTCCGAAGGAGGGGCATCGTCCCGCGTCGTGCCGCCCGCTTCGAGGCTTTCGGGATCGACGAGGTCGTCGTAGCTGGAGAACGCGAGCGGTCTCCACTCGGCACCCATCGCGATCTCGCGAACGGCCTCCTTGAGGGCGCCGGCGGCGCTCCCCGGATCGCCTGAAAGCAGGTGCCGCTTGGCCTTTGTCGAGGCTTCCCAGAGGCGCCGCTCCCAGCCGGCCGCCAGGTGGCGCTTGAGATCCTCGATGTCGGCGGCAACGTCGTCGGTCCAGTCCAGCTGGGTGGCCAAGGCGAAGAGGTAATCGGCTTTTTCGAGCAGCTCGTGAGACTCGGGGCGCCGACGGTGCACAGCCGTTACCAGGTCCTCGATCACGCCGTCCAACAACCGTTCGCCCACGCCGACGATCCTTACCAACGGGACTCAATGCTAGTTCTTGTACCGTTGCAAAATTCCCCCATTACTTTACCACTTCGGCGACCACGAAAAACAGACTCCCTCCATTTTATGCTCGCCGCCGTCGGGGTTGCCGACCACCTCGAAGCCGCAGGCGGCGAAGAGACGGCGCCAACATGATCGCTGGTCGGAGAGATCCGCAAGAGGCGAGGGTTCGAGGGTGAGAGCTAAATCGAGCCGTCCATCAGCCCAGGATGGCGACGAGGAGCGATGCGCGTCCGGGCGTTCCGAGAACGGCCGAGCAGCCGCTGTCGGAGGATCCCGAGTCCTTCACGCCGTCCAGATCGGCATCCGCGTCGCTGTCCGCACCCGTATCGTCCACCCCCCCGTCGGCTCCACCGGGGTAGCAGGCCGGGTACATCTCCGCGCAATCCTCGAGGGCGAGATCCATGATGCAGTCGATCTCCGCCAGGAACTCCTCGTGGCCGTCCTCGAGGAAGTCACAACACTGAGCCATCGCGAAGAAGCTCGGCTCGTCCGTCTCGTTCCCGCACGCCTCGAGCAGCGCGTTCCGCTTGTCGTAGTAGGCGGTGCACGTCGCGAGCTGCTCTTCGGTGCACTCGTCCGTGAGGTCCGGCGCGTCCTCGCCGCAGTCGAGCACGAGGATCTCGCCGCACTGCGCGTAGAGCTCTTCGTCCGTGAGGAGCGGATCCGGCGGCTCACCCGAACCGTAGGATCCGGTACCGTCTCCGCAAGAGCACGCCGACCAGGCGTTCTCCATGTAGCAGGAGCCGGCCGGGTTCTGGCAGTAGACGGCGTCCACTTTGCAGTACCCGTCATCGCACACGGACGGCGGGTCCACGGCGCATTCCGGTTCGGCCATGTCGCATGGAGGGAGCGAGTCCTCGCTCGCGGTGCACACGGTGTTGATGCACAGCTCGACGGGCTCGCACTCCGCCGGTCGATAACACTCCTGCGCCGCGCTCACGAAGGGCATGGCGCTCAACGCTCCCGCAAACGCCGCCGCGCAGAGCCTTCCGATACGAATATCCATCCTTCCCTCCTTCGCAACAGCGCCACCAAGGCGCTTCTACTCCGGCAACTTCTTGTAAGACGCGTTCCACGACGAATACCGACCCTTCTCGTCACTCCGACCAAGCGTACCGGAAGCACGCGCCGCTGCCGCCGTCGAGCGGGTAGCAGGAGTGGTCCTCTCCGCAGGTGTTGGAAAACCCGCACGGCAGGCCGCAGTAAAGGGCTTCGCCAGCCCCCATGAGGCAGACCCCGACCCCCGTAGCGACGTACTCGCTCGCCTCGCCAGACGTCAGCTCCAGCTCCGACATGTCGATCCCGTTGCACATCTCGGGTTTTTCCGAGCCCCATCCGGCCCCGTCGCCGCCGAACAGCGCGGGGCAGCACAGGCTCCCGCCGCTGAACTCGCCCGTTGCGCAGGCGTTCTCCTCCGGCAGCGCCTCCTCCTGGAACGAGACCGGATCGCCGACACACGTCCCGAGGTCCGACCAGCCGACGTTCAGGCAGGCCAGCTCGGGGAACCCCTCTGCGCCGCACATGTCGACCTCGCACTCGGCCGCGCACGCGAAGTCGCCGTCGTCGAGGCCGGGGAAGTCGGTGCAGACGAGCTCCTCGCCGGCGCACGTGCCGTCTTCGCAGCAGGGAGTATCGACAAAGCCGCAATCGGCGTCCGCGTCGGCGTCCGCGTCGGCGTCCGCGTCGGTGTCCGCGTCGGCGTCCGTGTCGGTGTCCGCATCCGAGTCGCCGTCCGCGGAAGCGCCTCCGTCGCCGTCTCTTCCGAAGACGTCGGAGCTCTCGTACATCTCGCCGCAACCTGAGACACAGACGGCGATCAAGCCAAGCATCAACGCAACAGACATGGCGCTCTTCGGCATGAGGTCCTCCCTGTCACCATGATAGTGTCTCGGGCCTGGCTCGGATGACGAAAAATAATCTCCACAGGATCCGCCTCCCCCAAAGGCCCGCTCTTCCGCACGCTGGAGCCATGCGCCGGGCGGCCCCAGAGCTACGCGAGCCGCTTCCGCACCCGCTGCTTGCCGCCGTCGGGATCGCCGATCACCTCACGACATGCACCAGATCAATCCGAAACCGACCGGTTGCGCCCTCGGCCCTTGGCCTCGTACAGCCGGGCATCCGCGAGCTGGAGGAGCTCGCTGATGGAGGCGTCCTTAGCCGCCGAGGCGGGGTCGAGGCTCGCCACGCCGAAGCTCATCGTGACCGTGACCCGTTTGCCGGCCACGTCGACCGCGAGCCCCTCCACCACGCGCCGGAGCCTCTCCGCGGCGATCATCGCCCCGACGGGCTCGGTCTCCGGCATCACCACGACGAACTCCTCGCCGCCGAACCGGGCCGCCCAGTCCACACCCTGCCTCGTCCCGCGGACGAGCGCGTCGGCGACCGCGCGGAGCACGGCGTCGCCGGCCTGGTGCCCGAGCCGGTCGTTCACCGCCTTGAAGTGATCGACGTCTCCCATGATCAGCGAGAGGACGTGCCCGTAGCGCGCGCTCCGGCGCCGCTCCTCCTCCAGCCGGTCGACGAGGTAACGCCGGTTGTACAGCCCGGTCAGGGCGTCGGTGACCGCCAGCTTCTCGATCTCGCGGTTCCGTTCGACGAGCGAGCGCTCCAGGTCCAGGATGCGGTCTGCGGTGCGGAGGCGCGCGAGCAGCACCGCCGCGTCGATCGGCTTGAACATGAAGTCGTCGGCTCCGGCCTCGAGGCCCGCCACCACGACGGAGGTCTCGCCTTTGGCGGTCACCAGGATTACGTACACGTAGCCGCTCGGCTCCCGCGCGCGAACCGCCCTGCAGAAGGCCGGCCCGTCCACCTCGGGCATCACCCAGTCCGTGATCGCGATGGAGATTCCTCCCTGGTCGAGAAGATCGAGGCCCTGTCGGCCGTTCGCCGCGACGACCGGCTCGTACCCGTTGTTCTGCAGGAGGAGCGACAGGCGCAGCGCCTGGGATTCGCTGTCCTCGATCACGAGGACGCGTCGCCGTCTCGGTTGTCCCCCCTGTTCCTTCACGGAGCACCGCCTTTCGCCTCTCGGACGAGCTCGGCCGCCCTCTTCATCAGCTTCGCGACGTCGAACGGCTTCTCGAACCGCTGGTTCGAGACACCGGCGAGGTACTCGTTGGCGCGCGTCGTGAACGTGCCGCCGGTGAAGAAGACGACCCTCCGGGCGAGATCCGGGCTCCGTGCCGCCAGCCAGGCGTGCACGTCGATCCCGGTGACGCTCGGCATCATCACGTCGAGGAACACGACATCGAACGCCTGGTCCTCGGCGAGGATCTTCTGCGCCTCTTCGCCCGACGCCGCGGTCACGATCTCGTGCTTGCTCCCGAGGATCCGCGCCATCGCCTTGCGGATCCCGGCCTCGTCGTCCACGACGAGGATGCGCCCGCGGGCCTCGGGCGGGGCCGAGCTCGCCCGGCGCAGCACGGCGGCAACGTCCTCGTCGTCCGCGGCCACGGCGGGGAACCGGATCGTGAACCGCGTCCCGGTCCCGACCGCGCTCGCCACGCGGATCTCGCCGCCGAAGTCCTCGACGATCTTCCTGCAGATGGAGAGCCCCAGCCCCGAGCCCACGCCGACAGGCTTGGTCGTGAAGAACGGCTCGAAGATCTGTTCCAGGCTCTCCTTCGGGATGCCGGCGCCGGTGTCGGCGACTTCGATGAGCACCCCGCCGTCCTCGGCCCAGGTCCGCACGCGGATCTCGTTGTGCGCCACGTCGCCCTCGCCGATCGCCTGGGCGGCGTTCACGAGGAGGTTCAGGACGACCTGCGCGATCTTCCCGTCCGACCCCATGATAGGCGGCGTCAACCCGATGTCGGTGACGAGGCGCGCCCGGTATCGTATCTCGTTGCGGGCCATGTTCACGGCGTGCTCCACGGACTGCCGCACGTCGATCGGGCTCACGTCGCCCCTCTCGACCCTCGAGAACGTCCCGAGCCCCCGCACGATGGCCCGGATGCGATCCGTGCCCGTCAGCGCCTCGCGCAGCTGCTCCTTCAGGTCCGCGAGCAGCTCGGGCCGGAGGACGCTCGTTCTCTCGCGCAGGAGCTCGTCGACCGCCTCCTGACCGAACCGCTCCACGAGCCCCGCGCGGCAGTTGGACAGGTCGTCCGCTATCCGGGGGAGATCCAGCGCCAGGGTCTCCAGGTTGTAGAGCACGTAGGACAGCGGGTTGTTGATCTCGTGCGCCACGCCCGCGGCCAGCATGCCCATGTTCGCGAGGCGATCCGCCTGCGACAGGCTCGTCTGAAGCCTGCGCTTCTCCGTGACGTTGCGGCTCACGCCCATGATCCCGACAGGGCGCCCGTGCCCGTCCCGCAGGAACGACATGTTGACCTCGGTCCAGATGACGCTTCCGTCCTTGTTGGTCTGCTCGAGCTCCATGTGCCGGGTCCTCTTCGGATCGGCGCCGCCGCGGAGTTCGGGTTCGGGCTCTTCGGCCAACGCCTCGGCGACGGCCTTGGCCGACGCCGGCGTGAGGATGCCGTCCGCTTTCGTCCCGAGAGACTCCTCGACCGAGTATCCGCTCATCCGTTCGTGCGACGGGCTCAAGTACGTGAACCGGAGCTCGAGGTCCGTCGTCCAGATGACGTCGCTGACGTGCTCGGCGAGCAGTCGGTACTTCTCGTCGCTCTGACGGCCGGCGTCACCGGCCTGCACGCGACCGGTGACGTCGTCGACGAGATGCACGATCCCGGTCATCCGCCCGTCGCCGTCGACGACCGGGCTCCCGGTGATCTCGAGCCAACGCTCGCCGAACCGCAGCAGCGTGGATTCGCTCTCGAGGGTCTTGATCGCGCGCAGCACGGGGCACTCGGGGATCGGCGCGGACGTCCCGTGGACGACCTCCCAGCAGTGCCTGCCGACGATCGCTTCCGGCTCGACACCGAAGAGCGCGCGCGTGGCCCGGTTCGCGTACAGGACCTTCATGTCGGGGTCCATCAACCAGACGGCGCACTTCAGAGAATCGAACAACGCGTGCCACTGCATGTCCGCGTCGCGCAAGTAGACGATTTCGGCCTTCAGTGTGTTCGTCTCCGCATCCATCGTCTTCCCCGGGACGAGGCGCTCCCGGCCTCGCCGGCGCAGGCCTCGGCGTCGTCGACAACTATTCGTCGGTCTTCTATTAAGTAGCTACGGCAGGAGCCGTACTATGTTAAGGTGGGTGAGCACTTTCCTTCAGGAGAGGGTCAGATGGAAAAAAAGGAAGTGAGATCGAGGATCCTCGTCGTCGACGACGAGAAGAAGGAGCGGGAGCTGTTCGTGCGCCTTCTCGAGGGCAAAGGCTACCAGACGACGGCCGTGCCCGATGGGGGATCGGCGCTCGAAGCGGTATCCGCCGCACCTCCGGATCTCATCCTCCTCGATCTGCGGATGCCGGGGATCGACGGTTTCGAGGTCACGACTCGGTTGAAGTCCGCTGCGGCGACGAAGTCGATCCCGATCATCATGGTCACGGGAGCCGACGACCGGGAGTCCAGAATCCGAGCCCCCGAGTGCGGCGTGGAGGAGTTTCTCCTCAAGCCTATCGATCGCGACGAGCTCTTGCCCCGCGTCCGGAACCTCCTCAAGCTCAAGCAGTACGGCGACCTCCTCGCGGAACACGCCAAGACGTCGGACCGCCTGGTGAAGAACGCGACGATCAGGCTCCGCGAGGCGTATCGGGATATCACCTTCACCTTGACGCGCGCCGCCGAGTACCGCGACGAGGACACCGGAGCGCACGTCCGCCGCGTCGCCAACTATACGTGGGAGATCGCCTCCTGCCTGGGGTTGGAGCGGACCTTCCTCGACGAGATCTTCTACGCGGCACCCATGCACGACGTGGGGAAGATCGGCGTCCCGGACTCGATCCTCCTCAAGGCCGGCTCGCTGACCGCCGAGGAGTGGGTGCTCATGCGCAAGCACACGGAGATCGGCAACAACATCCTCGCATACGGGCGGACGCCGTTCACGAAGATGGGCGCCGAGATCGCGCTCTCCCACCACGAAAGGTGGGACGGCACGGGGTACCCGAAGCAGCTCAAGGGCGAGGAGATCCCGCTGTCGGGGCGCATCATGAACATCTGCGACCAGTACGACGCGATGCGCAGCAAGCGCCCTTACAAGCCTCCGTTCGACCACGCGAAGGTGATGGAGATCCTGACGAAGGGCGACGGCCGGACGATGGTCTCCCACTTCGATCCGGACGTCCACGGCGCCTTCCTGCGATGCTCGGACCGTTTCGCCGAGATCTTCGACAACCTCCAGGACGAGGAGTAGGCGCCCGGCCGCGTCGCGAGCTCCGACGGCCGGCTGACCGCGAAGCCTTTCGTCGAAACACCGCCAGCGCAACCAGGAGCGCGGCGAGCAACGAGCCGGACACGCTCCACCCCGTCGTCGCTTGTCGGACGGACGGGCGTATGCTAGCTCAGCAACAGATGAAGCTCGCACTCGTCTATCCGCCTTTCTACCACAAGGCGTTCAACGAGAACCTCCCCACGGTGGACGACGAGTTCGGCGTCTTTCCGTACATCGGCTACGGCTACGTGGCGCGGGAGGCCCTGTCCGCCGGCTGGCAGGTGAAGCTCTTCGACGCCGCGGCGGACGGCACGGGCTACGCGGGCACGCTCGCCGGGCTCCGCGGGTTCGATCCGGACCTGCTCGCCTTTCCCGCCCACGCCGCGCAGACGTTCCGCGACGTGCTCCGTTTCGCCGAGCGGCTCAAGGCCGACACCGGGCTCCCCGCCCTCGTCGGAGGCTACGAGACCGCCTACTACCCGCGCGAGATCATGTCCCACGCCTGCTTCGACTTCATGTGCCACGGCTCGGTGTCGCCGTTCCTCCCCGAGCTCCTCTCGGCGTTCGAGCGCGGCCGGGGCTACGAGAAGGTCCCCGGGCTCGCCTACCGCGCGGACGGAGCGCTCGTGTTCAACCCGCAGCGGGACGAGGTGCCGTTCGACAGGCTGCCGAGCCCGACCCGGGAGATCTTCGACAACGGCCTGTACTGGTCGCACGTCTCCCAGAGGAAGAACTACACGGTGGGCATGAGCTCCGTGGGCTGCCCGTTCTCGTGCGACTTCTGCAGCATGCGCAGGACGGGGTTCGTGGCGCGGTCCGCGGAGGCCGTCTTCGAGGAGATGGCCGCCGCGCGCCGGGCGCACGAGATCCGCGAGTTCGACTGGTTCGACCCGGTGATGCTGCACGACAAGGGGCGCGTCACCGAGCTCGCGGACCGCCTGATCGCGGGCAAGCTGGACGTGATCTGGTCGACGCGCACGCGGCTCGAGCCGCTGCTCGAATCGCGGCGGAGCGGCCGGGTGGACGAGCGGTTCATCGCCCGGCTCGCCGAGTCCGGGTGCCGACGCCTGTTCATCGGCATCGAGTCGGCGAGCACGGAGATCCTGAGCGGCATCCACAAGGAGCTCGACGTGACCCCCGCGCGGGACGTGATCGCGGCGCTGCGCGACCACGGGATCATGGCGCTCGGGTTCTTCATGATCGGAAACCCCGGGGAGACCCGGCAGACCGCGATGGAGACGATCCGCTTCGCCAGATCCCTGCCGCTCGACTACGCCCAGTTCAGCATGACCACGATGAAGCCCCACACGGCGCTCGAGAAGATCCACATGGAGCGCGCGCTCGGGATGGACTACTGGCGCGAGGTGATGCTCGGCCGGGCCGACGAGCGCCCCCTGCCCGCTCCGTGGACCGACCTGACGCGCGCCGAGATCGAGGCGCTGACGAAGCGGGCCTGCCTGCTGTTCTACTCGCGGCCCGAGTACATCCTGCGCATCCTGCGCGAGGTGGAAAACCCGGCCGAGCTCGCGAAGTACGTCCGGGTCGCCCTCCAGCTCGCGCTCCGCCCGGTGGCCCGCAAAGCGGGCCGAGAGCTCCGGGTCGGCCGCGCGGCCCGAGCCGTCCTGACCTTCCTCGAGGCGGCGCTGGCCACGTCCACGCGCCGGACGGCACGCCACTCGGCTCGCGCCCACGGCGAGGGGCTCCGGGGCGCCATCGGGCTCGCCCTCGAAGAGCTGCGCCCGCGCTCACCCCTCCCCGAAGAGGAACCGGGCCGGGTTCCGTGAGCAGATCATCTCCTGCAGCTCCGGCGCGACGGGGGAGGCGTCGAAGATCCGGAAGTAGTCGGCGTAGGATCGGATCTTCATGAGGCTGACGACGAAGTCCGAGCCGAACATGACGCGCGACTCGACCTTCTCCCGCGTCGTGTCCGGGAGCGCGGCGATCGCCCCGACCAGCCTTTCGTAGTACTCCGGCTCAACGCCGTTGAACGAGATGTCGGCGTACACGTTCGGGTACTCGTCGATGAGGCCGACGATCGCCTCGAACCACTCGGTCGGCGGCGGGCGCCGGAAGGCGGTCGTGTACTGCCTGCCGAAGTGGGCGAAGTCGATCCGGAGCTCCGGGAAGCGCTCGAGCGCCGGCAGGTACCTCGACGGCGCCGTGAGCTCGAACGCCTCCTTCATGGACACGACGCGGAACCCGTGATCATCACAGTGGGTCGTGATCGGGATCCCGCGCCGCTCGCAGAAGCCGTAGAGGATCTCGACCTTCTCCCGATCCTCGCCCGGCTCCGGCCAGGGGTCGAAGCCGAGCGGAGGGTACAGCTTGATCCCCGAGAACAGGCACCCGTCGCCGGGCATCCCGGACACGCTTCCCCAGTTCGACGAGTAGTCCTTCATGGCGCCGAAGACCGCCCGCGCGCGCTCCCACCCCGGCCGCCACGCGCCGAAGTGGCGCGCCAGGAAGAGGTGAAGCGACTCGGGCGTGTGGTTCTCCGTGTTGACGCCGAGGAACGGGTAGATCTCGAGCAGGCCGTCCGGGCGGTCGCGCCGGTAGTCCCGGATCCCGATCATGACGTCGCGGACGTGCGCCTCGATGGAGGCCTCCGGCGGCCTGTAGTAGTAGCTCCCGGTGTCGGACCGCCTCTTCCCGTCGAAGTCCATGACGAGGGGGCACAGCGCGAGCGTGCCGAAGCGGCGGCCGGACATGCGGAGCGCGCCCTCGCTCACGAGCGGCTCGGGATCGCCCTCCTTCGCGTACCGGCCCAGGAGGTCGTCCTCCATGATCTCGAAGATCGCGCCCGGGCTGTTCTCCATGACGGCGAGCAGGTTGCGCACGGTCTCGCCGCGGCTGCGGAACAGGGCGCGGGCGAGGAAGTTGGGGGACCGAATCTGGTTGTAGATGACCTCCGAGCTCCGCACCCGGATCGCGTCCAGGAAGGAGAGGAAGTTCGGGTGCGACAGCGTGATGGCGTGGCAGTGAACGTCGAAGAAGGTCGCCTGATCCATGTCCTTTGCCCTCCCGGCCCATTGTTCCACCTTCGCGGCTCCGAAGACAGCGGAACGGATGCTCTTACCCACGTTGACAGCACGCCCGTGCATACCTTAGTGACAGAGATGGATATTCGGCGATGACTCGATTCCGGCTCAAAGCGGCGGCGCTCGTCTACGGCCTCCTCGCCGCGGCGGCGGTCATCTGGGGCGTCCTTCGGGACACCCCGGACATCTTCCACCACCCGCACGCGCTGCTCGACCCGCCGATGCCGTGGGCGGTCGGGATCCTGCTCGGCGGGGCGGCGGGGGTGGCGTTCGGCCTCGGCATCTCGAGGATCACCCGGCTCTCGGTGTACAAGTTCCGGTGGGCGCGCGCGCTGCACCTCGAGTTCCGCGGCCTGTTCGGCCCGCTGCGCGACGTCGAGGTGTTCGCCTTCGCGGCGCTCTCCGCCGTCGCCGAGGAGATGTTCTTCCGGGGCGCGCTGCAGCCGGTCGTGGGGATCATCCCCGCGAGCCTGATCTTCGCGGCGCTGCACGCGGCGCCGGGCCGGAAGCTCATCCCGTGGCCGTTCGAGGCGCTCCTGATGAGCTTCGCGTTCGGCGGGCTGTTCTGGCTGTCGGGCAACCTCGCCGCGCCGATGCTCGCGCACTTCACGATCAACTACCAGAACCTGCACTTCATCAACAGCTACGACCCGTCGCTCCAGCTGCCGCGGTCGTTCGCGTCGACGCTGGACGTCGGCGACGTCAACCGTCGGTGAAGATCCGGGTGTCCTCGGGGATCGCCTCGGGGGCGGCGTCCGGCGCGCGCAGCCTGTAGGGCTCGGCGTTGAACACGCCGCACTTGCGCTGGTTTCGGTAGAACCCCCAGCGGAAGTAGGCGCGGTCGTTCCACGAGAGGATCTCCCGCGGCGGCGCCAGGAACGGCGACGACCGGTACAGCGAGTCCACGGCCGCGGCGTCGAACACGGCGAGGCCGGACGTCTTGAGGACGTGCACCTCGTTGATCTTGCCGTTCGCGAGGATCTCGAACTCCACGGTCGTCACGAGCCCCATGTTGTTGAGGGGATCCCGCGGATCGAGGCTCGTGAGCGCCGCCAGGAAGCCGTCCGCGAACAGGGAGTGGATCTTGTCGTGCGTGGACTCGAGGTACGCGCGGAACGTCCGCACCTCCGAGGGCGAGAGCTGCTCCTGGTTGCCCTGTGCGACCCAGCTCTTGTTGTTCTCGAGCGCGGCCTTGACCTTCCCCGAGAGGCTCCCGAAGCGCATGCCGCCGCGCCGCTTCTCCATGCTCTGCGCCTCGTACTCCTGGCGGGCGGCAAGGGCGGTGGACTCGAAGGTCTTCTCGAACGCGCTCCAGCTCAGGCCGGTCTTGATCTGATCCGGCGCGATCGGGCCGGTCGGCGAGTACTCGGACGACGGATCCGGCGAGGTCGCGATCGGCTCGTCCGACACCGGGGCGTCCGGGTGGCCGAGCAGCGGCTCGGAGCTCGACGGTTCGGGCTGCGCCGAGGGCGCCGCGGCCTTGGGGCGGGCCTGCGGGCGCGACGGCTCGGGCGCCGCGGCCGGGGGCGCGACGACCATCGGCTCGGGCGGCGGCGGGGGCGGCGGCTCCTCGAGGAACACGAGCTCCCGCTCCTCCTCCTCCTCCTTCTTGTCCGCCAGGAGGAACGAGATCACGATCGCGGCGATCACCGCGCCGTGCGCGACGAGCGACAGGATCACGGCGGTCCACCTCGCCCGCCGCCGTCTCCTCTCGTTCCGCTGCTGCGCCCCGTCCATCGGCGGGAGTATACAGCCGATCATGGGGGGGGAGCCGGATTTCTCGCGGCGTCCGACTCTGCTTTCCTGCCGTAGCCGGTCGATTTTCGTCAACTTCCTCCGTGATCGTCCGATTCAGTGTGTAGGCTGTGGATCCACCCATGGATCCCGTGGACAATGAGAGCGAGGTATGGCGTGGAAGAACAGGCTGCGTTATTAAGGCAAGAGGGAGGGGAGGCCATGCTGGAACGAGAGCTCGCAACATATCGCGCGAATCACGCCCAGCTGCTGGGGGACCACAAGGGCAAGTTCGTGCTGATAAAGGACGATGATGTCGTCGACGTGTTCGCGAGCATCGACGACGCCTTGAAGCACGGCTACGAGCTCTTCGAGAATGAGCCTTTCCTCGTGAAGCAGGTGCTCGAGGTCGACGTGCCCCAGAACTTCACGTCGTTCCAGATCGCGATCTGAGAGCTTCTGAGCCGGCGAACGGTCTCTCCTTCCCCTCCCGCGCGCGATTCCTTACCAGAAAAATGATGCCCAACGGCGTTCGTGACACGTCCGACCCGGACGGGCTCGGTCCTGTCGCTCGTGCCACTCCTTCCTAGCGCCGCAGTGACCCGTCCTCACGCGATCATGGCCCATCCTCACGCGATCATGGCCCGTCCTCACGTTATCGTGACCCGTCCTCACGCGATCGTGACTCGTCCTCACGCGATCCCCGCGGCTTCCCTCGCGATCACGCCCTGCTCTCTCGCGTTTGTGGTCTCTTCCGTCGCCGTTGGCCTCATCTCCGCAGCTTACGGCTGGTATTCGTGCTCCGCGACGAATATCTCTGAGCCCTGTCTGAAGAATTACTTCGCGAAGAGCGCCGGATCGAGATCCGCGGTGAGCAGGACGAAGCCGAGCGACATGGTGCCCGTGGAGGTCGGGCAGCCGTCGCCGGCGCACGGCGCCGCCACCTCGTCGACGTGGATCCGCCCGCCCGCGAGCAGGCCGCGGACCTGGGCCGCCACGACGGTCGTATCGAACATGCTCTCGAGCTCGAGGTGCAGCAGCTGGCCCCTGAACGCGTCGGCGTCCTCGGACAGATCCAGCGTCGCGCCCTCGACGAAGCTGTCGATCGGCATGAACACCCGGAGCAGAACGAAGCGGGGCGGCGCGGTGCCCACGACCACCCGGAGGGTGATCGCGGCCGACTCGCCGTACGTCGCGTGGGTCACGACGGTGCCGAGGCCGCTCGTGAACCCGAGCTCCGCGCAGTTGAAGCTCTCGGCGATCGGGAACTCGTGCCAATCGGCCGCGACCGGGTCGGTGCCCTCGGGGACCAAGTTGACCTCCCACTCCGCCTTGAGCTGGCCGAGCGGGACGCAGCCCGCGACCGTCGCCTCCGCGTCGAACGGCACGCAATACGACGCGCTCCCCGCGCACTCGACCGCCGGGCCCGCGTCGGGCTCGATCGGCGTGCAGTCGGGGTAGCAGTAGTTCCCGATGACGTCGTCGGCGATCGTCGTGGCTTCCCAGAAGTGCTCGGAGCAGGCGCCGTCCGCGCAGTCCGCGCCCGGCAGATCGCAGGTGTCGTCGGCCGCCGGCCCGGGCAAAGGGTCCGTGCAATCGAGATCGAGCGTCAGGTCGAACTCCGTGTCGGTGTCGGTGCCCGAGTCCGCATCCGAGTCCGAGTCCGTGTCGGTATCCGTGTCGGCATCGGTGTCCGAGTCGGTGTCCGAGTCGGTGTCCGAGTCGGTGTCGGTGTCCGAGTCGGCGTCGGTGTCCGCATCCGTGTCGGAATCGCTGTCTCCGTCCGTGTCCGTCGAGGCGTCGACGTCCAGCTTGATGTTGTCGTCGGAGCAAGCCGACAGGGTGATCGCCGCCAACACGAACACGGCCGCCACCGACAGTTGGATCGCCCGCATCTCGTCCCCCTTTTGTGAGCTGCTTTTCACATCGTGCCACGGCCTCGGCGGAGCGGCAAGGAGCGCTGGTTCACGCGCAGTCGTCCGGGCAGCTGTCGGCGTGGTTCTCGTAGAAGAAGACGTCTTCCGTGAAGTCGACGAGCTGGTCCAGGAGATCGCAGGCCTCGCACTGGGGCAGCTCGGGGTTGCCGTGGACGTAGAGATCGTCACCCACCGCCGTCACGCCGCCCAGCCCGTCCAGGCTCGAGAGGACGGGGTTCTCATAGACGAACAGCGACCCGCCCACGGAGTGGAGGCCGTCCAAACCGTCCAGGCTCGTCAGGGCGATGTTGCCCCAAATGATCACGCGCCCGCCCGGCTGGGTCGAGCCGACGTGGCCCAACCCGTGCAGGCTGGCGAGCGACGGGTTGTGCGCGATCTGCAGCTCGGCGACATCGGACGCGAGGCTGGACAGCGCGTCCAGGCTCGTGAGCCCGTCGTTGCCGAAAATGTACAGATCCCCGCCCAGGTAGGCGACGCCGTCCAGGCCGTCCAGATCGGTCAGCGCGTCGTTCTCCTCGATGTAAATGTCCCGTTCGATCGACGAGATGCCGCTCAGCCCGCCCAGATCGACGAGCGCGAAGTTGCCCCATATGATCAGCGAACCCACCGTGGGCGAGAGGTGGCTCAGCCCGTCCAGATTCGTCAGGGAGTCGCACTGCTCGATGGCGACTGCATGCTCCACGGAGGACAGGCCGGCCAGCCCGTCCAGGCTCGCCAGCAGGGGGTTGGCGACGAGCGACAGGCTGCCGACCGCCTCGAGGCTTCCCAAATCGAAGCCCGTCAGCGCCGGGCTATTGCCGATGTGCACGTCCGCCGCGATCGTCGTGAGGCTGCCCATGGCGAAACTCTCCAGGGCGTCGTTGCCCTGGATCATGAGCTCTCCGCCGATCCACTCGAGATTCGGGAGCTCAAAATCGACGAGCGTGAAGTCGTCGACCGAAAGACTGCCCGTGATGCAGGGGTACGGCGCGAGGGTCGCGACGTCCGCCTCTCCGGTGATCGTGAAGTCGCCGGCGAAGCAGTCCGCGGTGTCCGACTCCGTGTCGGAGTCACCGTCCGAGTCCGAATCGGCGTCCGCGTCGGCCGCGCCCGAGTCGGGCCCGTCGTCGTAGGTCAGCACGGCGCTCTGCCAGCAGCCGGCCGCCAGAGCGCACATCCCGAGCAGCACGGTCCGCTTCATCATCGCCCCCGAGGTCCGATTCGCGCCCTACTGGCGAGAATACCGCACTCCGTCGAACGTGTACTTCACCGGCTTCTTGTCGACGACCATGGCGTTGCCGTCGAGCTCCGGCGCCATGAGCGGGAGCGTCCCCTCGATCTTCGTCGCCGAGACGGCGATCACCTTCTGCTTGCCTCCGGGCACGAATTTGTACGCGTTCTCGATCGTGTAGTCCGCGGCGCGCACCGCCATGAGCGCAGCGAACACGCCCGTGAACACGCCGTCGTCGCCAACCGAGTAGATCTCCACCCACTCGCGCTCCGCGCCGCCCGCGTTCTCCGTGTACCTCACGACGAGCGCGTCCCGCCCGCTGCCGAGCAGGGGCACCGCGTCGAGCTCGAGGATCCCGTACCCGCCGGAGACCGGCGTGTCGTGGTAGTAGAACTGGCCGCTCAAAGGGTTGCAGCCGAGCACGACGAGGTACTTGTCGACGACATCGACCTCCTCCTTGGCCTTGCTGCCGCAGATGTTCGCCTGGACGACATGGGTCGCGAGCAGATCGCGGGGCATGCCGATCGACTCGTTGAACGCGCGCAGCTCGCCGCCCAAGTCGCTCTGGAACAGGAGCGGCATGTCGGCCGGGGTCTCGAGCAGGCTGCGCAGGCCGGTGCCCATGATCGTCTCGTGGACCTTGTCGTCCGGCGCGTCGCTGTCCACAATGAACGCGACGACGCGCAGATCGCGCCGCCCCTTGGCGCCCCCCGGCAGCACCTTCCAGGGGATGCTGACCTCGATATCGTACTGCGCCCCGCGGACCCGGATGCCCGCCTTGGCGCCGCGGACCGGCTTTCCCACCTTCTCGGGCGACGCGAGGACCGACAGCACGTCCACCTTGGCCGGCACGCGCGACGGATCCGGAAAGAGGCCGATGCCGCGCACGTCGAACCCGCCACCCTTCCTGGGCGCCGCGAACCACAGCTCCACGTGGTCGTCGATCGTCACCCGGGGGCTGCGGCGGACGAACGCCTGATCGGTCACCCGGATCGCCGCGGAGAGCGCCTTCGCGTTGTGCGCGAAGCCGATCTCGGCCGCCAGATCCTCCGGCCCCTCGTGCGGCCCGGCGCCGGCCACGATCTGCCGCGCGCCGAGCTGCGCGAACGGCACGATCGTCTGCGCCTTGTCGTTCGACCACTCCTCGAGATCGCCGTCCGGATCGATCGCGTCCTTTCCCGTCCAAGTGCTCTCCATCGCCTGCTGCGCGACCGCCCCGGCCGCCGAGAGCGAGACCGCTGCCGCCAGTACGAAGCTCGAAACGCGTGTCATCTAACCCCTCCCCTTGGCTGCGTGCGAACCTATCGGATCACCGCTTCTCGACGCAATACTCGTAACACCAGTAGGGGCACACCTCCCCGGACGAGTGCCACGCCAGCGGCGAATCCCAGAACTCCTCTTCGTTGCACAGCTTGAGATAATTGAACGACTCGACGCGAACGAGATCTGCGGCCCCTCCGTCCGGCGCGCCGGCGTCTGCGGCGACGCCGCCGTCGAGCGGATCGCAGCTCACCCAGAACCGGACGTAGGCCCAGAGGAACGGGCACGTGTCCCCCCACGAGGACAGCGGCTCGAGCGCGGGCCAGTGGACGTGGAAGCCGAACCCGTCGGCGGTCGCCCCGAGCCCCGTCACCTCGAAGACCGACCAGCCGAGCGAATCGGGCTCGAACCAGAGCTCGGGAACTCCGACGACCCTCGCGAGGATCGGCTCCGGGATCACGATCTCGCCGTCTGCGTCCTGCATCGTTCCGACGAGCTGCAGCCCGAGCGACGCCGCGGCGGGCGACTCCACCGGATGGGAGCCGGCCGCGCAGATCGCGTCCACCTCGCCCGGTACGTCGTCCGGGACCGCCTCGACCTCGCCCTCGGGTACGCACTCGGTATCGCAGTACCAATCTTCGGTATCGACGTCGGAGTCGCCGTCCGTGTCGGTATCGGCGTCGGTGTCGGTGTCGGTATCGGTGTCGGTGTCGGTGTCGGTCGAAGCGGGGTGACCGCCGCCCGAGGAGCACTGGCACACGCTCACACAGAGCAGCCCGACGAGAACGACAGTGAATAGCCAATCCGACTTCATAATCGAGATGATACCACGGCGCCGGGATCAGCACGCCCGCGGGAACGAGTCCCGAGAATTCCCGTGTCCCGTGTCTCCTTTCGAGATAAAAACCGTCTCACGATGTCGAAGACTCTCGCCGATCTCCTCCCCGGGATCCTGAAGCCGTTCGCGAGCGCGCGGTTCGCGAAGTTCTGCGCGGTCGGGGTGAGCGGCGTGGCCGTGAACGCGGGCTGCCTGGCGCTGCTCACGGGCGCGCTCGGCGTGCAGACGAACCTCGCGGCGGCGCTCGCCATCGAGATCTCGATCAACACGAACTTCCTCGTCAACGAGCTGTGGACGTTCCGCGATCGCCGGGAGGGCTCCGGGGGGCCCTGGCGGCGCTGGCTGAGGTACCACGCCGTGTCGGTCGTCGGCGCCCTGATCCAGTGGTCGGTGTTCGTGGCGATGAACGCGGCCGTCGCGTGGATCCTCGGCGTCGACGACGCGGGCGGCTCCGCCGCGCGGCCCGGGATCGCGGCCGCCATCGCCGCGCCGGCGGACGTCGGCCTCTGGATCTACGTGTCGCAGCTCGCCGGGATCGCGGTGGCGACGCTCTGGAACTTCGCCGCGAACCTCTTCTGGACGTGGAAGCGCGGGAAAGGAGCAGAGGAACGTGCCTGACGCCGCGAAGGGGGCCGGGGCGCTCGTCTGCATCCCGACCTACAACGAGAGGGAGAACGTCGAGCGGATCGCCGCTGCGGTCCTCGAGGCGGTCCCGCTCGCGAACGTGCTCGTCGTGGACGACGGCTCGCCGGACGGCACGGGCGGGATCGCGGACGCGATGTCTTTGCTTGAGCCGCGCGTGCACGTGCTCCACAGGGCGCAAAAGGAGGGGCTCGGCAAGGCGTACCTCGCGGCGTTCTCGTGGGCGCTCGATCGCGGCTTCCGCTTCGTCGTGGAGTTCGACGCGGACTTCTCGCACGACCCCGCCTACCTGCCCGAGATGCTGCGGCGCCTCGAGGGCGCGGACGTCGTCGTCGGATCGCGCCGCGTGCCCGGAGGCGGGAGCGAGAACTGGACGCTCGGCCGCCGCCTCGTCTCCGCCGCGGGGAGCGTCTACGCCCGCACGGTGCTCGGCGTCCCGATCCGCGATCTGACGGGCGGGTTCAACGGGTTCCGGCGCGAGGCGCTCGAAAAGCTCGATCTCGGGCGCATCGGCACCTCCGGCTACGGCTTCCAGATCGAGATCAAGTACCGGGCCGTGAAGGCGGGGCTGCGCGTCGAGGAGTTCCCGATCCTGTTCCGCGACCGCCGCGCCGGCACCTCCAAGATGAGCGCCGGGATCTTCGTCGAGGCGATGATCAACGTGATCCGGCTGCGGCTGCGCTAGCTCGCGGACTTCCGCTCACGCCCGCGCGACGCCGAGGAACACGGCCTGGAGCGAGACCGCGACGACGATGAACGCCGCGCGGACGCGCTCGCCGCGCAGGGGGCCGAAGCGGTACCCGGCGTTTCGCGAGGGGCACCTGCCGACACAGTCGCCGCACAGGGTGCACGTCGGGCCGGGCCTGCGCCTATCGATGTCGGCGGGTGTGAGGGCGCCGTACCTACAGGCGAGCGCGCACGCGCCGCAGCCGTCGCAGCCGTCGTCGAGCCTCAAGCGGAACGGCGACAGCCTGCCGACGGTCGTCGCGATAGCGCCCATGGGGCAGAACCAGGTGCAGTGGGCCATGAAGCCGGCCCGCCTCGACCAGAGGAGCGTCACGCCGAGACCCAGCGCGCCGAAGGCGAGCGCGGCCGCAGCGGCGATCGACGTTGGCGCGCCCGCGACGCGGAGCCCCAGCGCGATCCCGGCAGCGATCGGGATCATCACCCAGCGCATCGCGCGCACCCAGGAAGGGAGGGCGCCCGGGCGCACCGCCCGCGAAGCGGCGGCCGCGTCGATCGCGCCGAAGTAGCAGAGGTGGCTGCACCACGCGGGACCGGCGGCGAGCAACGCGGCGCCGAACAGGATCGGCATGAACAGCCCCTCGCCGCGGTAGATCGGCCCGGCGAGGATCACGGCCGGCACCGGCACGTGGAGCGCGCCGCTCATCAGGAAACGCGCGAAGCCGGCGAGCCCGAGCGCGAGCTGAGCGAAGAACACGACCGTGAAGAGCAGCCAGGCGCGCCGCCGCCACGCGGGCTGCGCCTTCGGGTCGAGCATCCTCCCCGCGAGCCACGCGGCCCAGGCGGCGAGCGCCGCGATCTCGATCCACCCGCCGCCCGGCAGGAACCTCTCGGCGAGCAGCATCGGCGGCTCGACGACGAGATGAACAACGACGAGAGTCCCAGCCGTCAGAAGAAACGCGATCAAGGCCGCCGGCCGCGCAGCGGGTCTGCCCTCCGAAAGCCTGGAGGAGGGCTGCCCGCGTCGCAGGCCGTGCGGCGCTCGGGTGTCTTCAGATCCAGTCCTCGGCAATGACCTCTCCCTGGAGGCTGACGAGGACGCGCTTCAGGGGCACCTTGCGCGACGCGCGCGACAGCGCCTCCTCCACGAGCCGCTGCAGCCCGCCGCAGCACGGCACCTCCATGACGAGCACGGTGATCGTGTTCACCCGCGCCTCGTCGACGAGCGCGACGAGCTTCTCGAGGTACGCGTCCTGCCCCTCGTCGAGCTTCGGGCACGCGATCGCGAGCGCCTTGCCCTTGAGGTGCCCCGAGTGGAAGTCGCCCATCGCGAACGCGGTGCAGTCGGCCGCGAGCAGGAGATCCGCCCCCTGGAAGTACGGCGCGCGCGGCGAGACGAGGTGGAGCTGCACGGGCCACTGCCGCAGCTCGGAGGCCTGCGGGCCCGCCGCCGCGACCGCCGCGGCCGCCGGCCGCTCGAACGTCATGACGCGCGAGCCCGGGCAGCCGCCCATGTGCCCGTGATCGTGCGCCGGCGCCCGGCCGAGCCGCTTCGCGACCGCGGCCTCGTCGTACTCGTCGGCGTCGCGCTCCTCGATGGTGATGGCGCCCTCCGGGCAGTCGCCGAGGCAGGCGCCGAGCCCGTCGCACAGGTTGTCCGCGGCGAGCCGCGCCTTGCCGTCGACGATCTGTATGGCGCCCTCCGCGCAGGCCGGCACGCAGACGCCGCAGCCGGTGCACTTCTCCTCGTCGATCCTCACGATGCTCCGTTTCGCCATCCTCAAATCTCCTGCTGGCCGGCGTCGGGCTCCGCGGCCGGCGCGGGCGGCGCGGCCAGGAGGGCGGGCGCGGGCCCGTCCGCGAAGCCGTGGTTCACCTCGGTCGCGTCGATCTTGCTCGCGAACGGGGGGTAGCTCGGCTCGAGCGCGATCCCCCTGGCCGCGAGCAGCCGCGCGACGAGCAGCCGCGCCTGCTGCGCCTCGTCGGCCGCCTCGAGCAGGATCCGCGTCGACTCCTGCGGCGCGTGGAACCCCATGCCGTTGGCCGCGCCGACGTAGTCCCAGAGGAACTGCGCGCGTCGCACGCGCCCGCGCGCCTCGGTCAGCTCGGCGTCGCCGACCTTCGCCTGCATCGCCGCGGCGATGTCGAAGTGCGCCTTGACGAGCGCGGCCTCCACGCGGAGGCGCGCCTCGTAGACACGGTCCTGGATCGCGGTGACGCGCTCGGTGATCTCCTTCTCGGACCACCTGTGGCAGACGGCGCAGCTCCCCGCGACGTTGTTGAGCGGGCTCTGCACGTGGTGATCCGTGAACTTCACGCCGCCCTCGGTGCGGTACGGCATGTGGCAGTCCGCGCAGGCGACGTTCCGGTACGCGTGGATCCCCTGGCGCCACATCTCGTAGTCGGGGTGCTGGGCCTTCAAGATCGGGGTCTTCGAGATCGCGTGCACGAAGTCGACGTGACCGATCTCCTCGTAGTACGCGAGCGCGCCGTCCACGCCGAGCCCCTCGTCCCACGGGAACTTGAGGTAGTCCTGCGGCTCCTTCTGGAAGTAGTACTCGACGTGGCACTGCGCGCAAACCAGCGACCGCATCTCCTGGTGCGTCGCCTTGTCGATATCCTTGCCCTGCGCCGCGAACGCCTCGCGCAGCGCGGGCCGCGTGATGCGCAGGCGCATCGTCTCGGGATCGTGGCAGTCCTGGCAGCCGATCGGGTTCTTTATCTCGCCCTTGAGGTCGTGGAAGTTGGACGCGTAGAACTCCTTCGCGCCCATCTCGGCCATGATGCGGGGGACGTCCGTGCTCTTGCAGCTCCAGCACGTGCCCGGGTTCCTCGGCTTCTTGATCCTCTGCGTCGCGGTCACGTCCTCCACCGCGTGGAAGTGGCCGCGCGCCTGCTTGTACTCCTTGGCGAAGCCGTAACCCGCCCACAGGACCACGAGGTTCGGATCCTCCTCGAGGTAGTCGCGCGGGAACGAGCCGCCGTGCTTCGTCCTGGTCGTCGAGTCCTCGGTCATGCGGTAGGACTCGTACTCCCGCGGGTAGTTCTGCCCCCACACGGCGTTGTCCGGCTCGAACGCCTTGAGGGGCCGCACGACGATCTCGGGGCGCGCCGCCTCCCAGCGCCGCTCCATCACCGACATCGCGAGCATCGCGACGAGCGCGACGACCGCGGCTATCAGCAGGAAGAGCGCGGCCGGGACCCAGCGCGGCAGGCCGCCCTTCGGTTGCGTTGCGTTGTCGTTCATGCGGGCTCCTCTCTCTCCTCATCTCACCCCTCCCTAGCCCTCCCCCGCAAGGGGAGGGCAGAGGAAGGCGGCCAGCATCATAGGCCTGCCGGCGGGAGCGCCGGCACGCGGGCGTTCGGCGTCGCGGAGAGGCTCCGCACGTCGCCGTGGAAGTTCTCGTGACAGTCCCAGCACCGCCGCTCTCCCGACGCGGCGAGCCGGATCATCGCGAACTGGTCCGCGTGGCAGCGCACGCAGTTCCCCTGCACGACGGGCACCGCGCCCGGGTTCATCCGCAGAACCTGCGGCTCGCCTCGGGTCGTGAAGACGTAGGAGTGGCGCATGCCGTCGCCGCCCTTGAACGCCATCTTCGCCACCGGGTTCACGTGCGGCACGTGGCAGTCGTTGCACACCGTCACGCGGCCGTGGCTCCCGTGCATCCAGGTGGCGTAGGCGTTCCGCATGACGTGGCAGTTGAGGCACGTCGCCGGGTCGTCCGAGAGGTACGACGTCGCGTTGGACGCGCGCGCCGTGGCGAGCCCGACGCCGAAGAGCAGCGCGAGGGCGACGAGGATCGGCCATCGCCAAAGGGGTGCGACGCGCTCGAGCGCGAACCAGCCGGTCCCTCTGCGCCCCGCCGCCATCGATCAGCCGAGCATCGCCTTTAGATCGGCCTCGACCGTCGTGGTCGGCCCGATCGCGAAGCCCTTCACGAGCACGTCGAGCACCGGCGGCGTCACGAACACCGGCAACGTCGGCCCGAGCCGGATGTTGCGGATGCCCAGGTGGAGCAGCGTGAGGAGGACGCAGACCGCCTTCTGCTCGTACCACGAGAGCACGATCGACAGCGGCAGGCTGTTGACGTCGGTCTGGAACGCGTCCGCGAGCGCGACGGCGACCTTGATCGCGGAGTAGGCGTCGTTGCACTGGCCCATGTCGAGCAGGCGCGGGATCCCGCCGATGTCGCCGAAGTCGAGCTTGTTGAAGCGGTACTTGCCGCAGGCGAGCGTCAGGATGACGCAGTCCTTGGGAACGGCCTGGGCGAGATCGGTGTAGTAGTTGCGGCCCGGCTTCGCGCCGTCGCAGCCTCCTATGAGGAAGAAGCGCCGGATGGCGCCGCTCTTCACCGCGTCGATCACCTTGTCGGCCACGCCGAGCACCGCGCTCCGCCCGAAGCCGACCGTGATCGCCTGCTCCGGCTCGTCCGCGGCGAAGCCCGGGGCCGCGAGCGCCGCCGCGATGGCCGGCGAGAAGTCGCGGTTCGAGATGTGCGCGACGCCCGGGTAGGCGACGAGCCCGGTCGTGAAGATCCGGCCCTTGTAGCCGTCGCGCGGCCGCTGGATGCAGTTCGTCGTCATCACCACGGCGCCGGGGAAGGCGTCGAACTCCTTGGCCTGGTTCTGCCACGCGCCGCCGTAGTTGCCGGCGAGGTGCGGGTGCTTCTTGAACGCCGGGTACGCGTTCGCGGGGAGCATCTCCCCGTGCGTGTAGACGTTGATCCCCTTGCCCTTCGTCTGCTCGAGGATCGCCTCGAAGTCCGCGAGGTCGTGGCCGGAGACGAGGAGCGCCTTGCCCCGCTTCCCCGTGACGCGCACGCGCGTGGGCTCCGGGTGTCCGTAGGCGCCGGTGTTCGCGGCGTCGAGGAGCTCCATGACGCGCAGGTTCACCTCTCCTATCCGGAGCGCCATCGCGGTGAGCGCGTTGGCGTCGTTGTCGCGCGCGAGGAAGTCGAGCGCCTCGTGGAAGAACGCGAACACCGCGTCGTCGGTCTGGCCGAGGATCTGGGCGTGGTCCGCGTACGCGGCCATCCCCTTGAGCCCGAACAGGCAGAGCCCCTCGAGGCCGGTCAGGACGTCGCCCCGCGCGCCCTTGCGCGCCTCGAAGCCCACCGCGCGCCCAGCCTCGACGAGTTCCTCCCGGGTCGCCGCCAGCTCGAACGCGGCCGGCCCGCCGAGCGCCGCGGGCTTCGCGCCGGTCTTGTCGCACGCCGCGGCGTAGAGCGCCTTCGCCCTGTCGCGCATCGCGCCGGCCCGCCCGATGAAGGCGACGAGCCGCTCCGGGTCGAAGTTCACGTTGGTCACCGTGGTGAACAGCGCCTCGACGACGAACGTGTCGAGTTCGCGATCGCGCGCCCGGAGCGCCGCCGCGCGGTGCGCGTACATCGAGACGCCCTTGGTCGCGTGTATCAGGAGGTCCTGGAGCGTCGCCGTGTCCGCGTCCTTGCCGCACACGCCGACGTTCGTGCACCCCTGCCCCTTCGCGGTCTGCTCACACTGGTAACAGAACATTCCCATCGCGCTTCTCCCGTGTTGGGGCCGCCCCACCGCGGCCGGACAGTCTCTATTCAGGTATTCCGACTCCTGTTTATCGCTTACAGCCGCGGAGTCAACCCCCTCCGAGTCTTTTTCGTGCGTTTTCCTCGTGCCCGCCGATCCCCTCTGCGGTGAAGTCGCCATCTTAGCACAACCCTTTTATCAGGTATTCGGTTGACCCGCGGCGTTCGGCTGATTATTCATACTTTTTAGTACACTTTTGAAGGAGCTCGCATGCCCGACAACTCACCGCTCCTGGAAAAGCTCGAGGCCCTGAAGGCCCGGCGCAACGCCGTCGTCCTCGCCCACAACTACGAGCTCCCCGAGGTGCAGGACGCCGCGGACTTCACGGGCGACTCGCTCGAGCTCTCCTACGCGGCGCGCGACGCGTCCGCCGACGTCATCGTCTTCTGCTGGGTCCACTTCATGGCGGAGACCGCCGCGATCCTGTCCCCCGACAAGATCGTGCTCCTGCCCGACGCGAGCGCCGGCTGCCCCATGGCGGACATGGTGACGGCAGAGGACGTCGAGGGGCTTCGGGCGAAGCACCCCGCCGCCGCGATCGTCTGCTACGTCAACAGCTCGGCAGCGGTGAAGGCGGCCTGCGACGTGTGCTGCACCTCGGCGAACGCGGTCGACATCGTCGCGCGGTTCCCGAAGGATCGCGAGGTCGTCTTCGTCCCGGATAGGTACCTGGGCGATCACGTGCAGCGGAAGCTCGGTCGCGCGCTCGTCCTCTGGCCCGGCTTCTGCCCGACCCACGCGCGGCTCCTGCCGGCGCACGTCGCGGCGGCGCGGGCCGCCCACCCCGGCGCGCCGATCCTCGTGCACCCGGAGTCCCGATCCGAGGTCCGTGACCTGGCCGACGAGGTGCTGAGCACCGGCGGCATGGTCCGCTTCGCGCGCGAGACGAGCGCGGACACGGTCATCGTGGGGACGGAGATCGGGATGCTCCACCGCCTGCGGAAGGAGAACCGCCGCGCGCGGTTCGTGCCGCTCTTCGACGGCGCCGTCTGCGAGAACATGAAGAAGATCGATCTCCTCAAGATGATCCGATCGCTCGAGGAGATGTCGCCGCGCGTCGAGGTTCCCCCGGACGTCGCCGGGAGGGCGCGCGCCGCCGTGGAGCGGATGCTGGCGCCGGCCGACGGAGGACCCGGGAGATGACACGCATCGCGAAGGACGTGACGGAGCTCGTCGGCGACACGCCGCTCGTGCGCCTGAACCGCATGGCGCGGGGGCTCGGGGCGACGATCCT
The DNA here is from genome assembly GCA_023229365.1 of Pseudomonadota bacterium. Classification (NCBI taxonomy): domain Bacteria; kingdom Pseudomonadati; phylum Pseudomonadota; species Pseudomonadota bacterium. The sequence goes on from JALNZK010000041.1 coordinate 41,853, forward strand.
CGTCAAGCTGGAGTCGTTCAACCCGTGCTCGAGCGTCAAGGACCGCATCGGCGTCGCCATGATCGACGCCGCGGAGCGCGAGGGTCGCGCCGCCGCCGGGACCGTCTTCGTGGAGCCGACGAGCGGCAACACGGGCGTCGGCCTCGCGTTCGTCTGCGCCGCGCGCGGCTACGGGCTCGTGCTCACGATGCCGGACACGATGAGCGTGGAGCGGCGGAAGCTGCTCGCCGCGTTCGGCGCCGAGCTCGTGCTCACGCCGGGCGCGGGGGGGATGCAGGGCGCGATCGCCCGGGCCGAGGAGCTCGTCGCGTCGCGCCCGAACCACGTCATGCTGCAGCAGTTCGAGAACCCCGCGAACCCGGCGGCGCACAGGGCGCGCACCTCCGAGGAGATCTGGCGGGACACGGACGGCGCGGTGGACGTGGTCGTCGCCGGCGACGACCAC
>JALNZK010000042.1:0-16744 GCA_023229365.1 Pseudomonadota bacterium
CGCCGATGCCGATGATCGGGATCGCGGGGACCGCGCGGTGCACCTCGTAGATCAGCCGGACCGCGAGGGGGCGGATCGCCGGGCCGGACATCCCGCCCATCACGGCGCCGAGCCTCGGCCGCCGCGTCTCGACGTCGATGGACATGCCGCGGATCGTGTTGATCATCGAGAGGACGTCCGCGCCGGCGCCCGCGACCGCGGCCGCGACCGCCGGGAGGTCGGCCGCCTCGGGGGAGAGCTTCACGATCACGGGCAGGGAGGTCGCCTCGCGCACCGCGCGCGTCACCTCGGCGGCGGACTCCGGCCGAATTCCGAAGTGGATGCCGCCGGCCTTGACGTTCGGGCACGAGATGTTCACCTCGAGCGCCGCTACCCCTGGCACCGCGTCGAACCGCCGCGCCAGCTCCGCGAACTCCTCCGGCGACGTTCCGTAGGTGTTGACGATGACCGTCGCGCCGAGCGCGCGCAGGCGCGGCATCATCCTCTCCACGAACGCGTCGTAGCCGATGTTCGCGAGGCCTATCGAGTTGAGCATGCCCGCCGGGGTCTCGCAGACGCGCGGCGGCGGGTTCCCCATGCGGGGCGCCAGGGAGATCCCCTTGACGGAGATGCCGCCGAGTCGCGAGATGTCCATGAGCTCGGCGTACTCGACGCCGTAGCCGAACGTCCCGGAGGCCGCGATCACCGGGTTCTCGAGCGCGAGCCGGCCGAGCGAGACCGCGAGGGCGCCGCTCATCGCGCACCCCCTTCGCCGAAGATCTCGGCCGACTCGAACACCGGCCCGTCGCTGCAGACGTACTTGTAGTCGCCGCGCGCGGCGAGCACCGCGCACCCCTTGCAGGTCCCCATGCCGCACGCCATGGGCGACTCGAGCGCCACCTGGCACGGCGCGCCGCAGGCGACCGCGAGCCGCGCCACCGCCTCGAGCATCGGCTCCGGTCCGCACGCGTAGATCTGCGCGTCCCGACGGGAGGCGAGCAGCCGCTCGAGCGCCGAGGTGACGAACCCGCGCTCGCCCCGCGAGCCGTCCTCGGTCGCCAGCGTGAGCTCCCCGGCCGCCGCGAGCCTGTCCGCGAGGGGCAGATCGCCCGCCGTGCGCGCGCCGTAGAAAATGATCGGGCTCGTGCCGGCCGCGGCGAGCGACTCGGCAAGGAAAGCGATCGGCGCCACGCCGACGCCGCCCGCGACGAGCACCGGCGTGCGATCCGGGGCGGGCCCAAGGAACCCGTGCCCGAGCGGGCCGAGGACCGAGAGCCGATCGCCGGGCGCCAGCGCGCAAAGACGCCGCGTGCCGTCGCCCACCGCCCGCACGAGCACGGCGCCCACCGCGCCGACCTCGACGAGCGAGAACGCGCGGCCGAGCACCGGGTGCGCCCCCCAGGCGCCCCGGACCATCACGAACTGCCCGGGCCTGCCCGCCACCGGCCGCTCGCCCCGGAAGCGCAGGAGCGCCGTGCCGGTCGCGACCTCGACGTTTTCGACGATCTCGGTCTTCAGGTAGTCCATGGTCGCCAACTCTAGGTTGGCGCGGGGCGCTTGACAAGGTCGGGCGTCGGCGTCTCCTTCACGAACAGGAGGGTGCGCCTCGTCCAGTCGACGGCGCAGAGCCCGCCGTTCGGGAGGAACCGGTCCTCGCCGAGGTCCATGGTGAGCGCGCGGATCGCCCCGCCGTGGGTGAACGCGAGGTGGCGCCCGGGGGCGAGCGCGTCGGCGAAGCCCTTCACCCGCGCCTTGAACGTCTCGAGATCCTCGCCTCCCGGCGCGCGGAACGAGACGAAGCCGAGCAGCCCGTCACGGAGCGATGCGTCCACTTCCGACCACGGCCGGTCCTCGATCTCGCCGAAGCACATCTCGCGCAGCCGCGCGTCGGTCCGCGGCGCCCTGCCCAGCGCGAGCTCGGCCGTGGCGATCGCGCGCCGCAGGTCGGAGGACCAGATCCCGTCGAAGGCCTTGCCCGCGAGGAGCGGTTTCAGCGCGCGGGCCTGGTCCTCGCCGTGGGGGGTGAGCGCCACGTCGCTCCAGCCGGACAGGACGTTCGCCGCGTTGGCGGTCGTCTCGCCGTGGCGCACCAGCCAGATTTCGACGGAGCGCTGCATGGCGGTTTTCTGGGGGCTTTCGCCCGTCTTGTCAACCTCCCATTCCTCCCATGACTCCCATTCGATCCCATTGTAGAGTCCCCCCATGAAGCTCAGCCCGTTCGCCATCGCGCTGATCGCGGCGCTGCTCGCCGTGGCCGCGTGGTCGCTCGTGAGCCCGCTGCCGCTCCAGACGTGGTTTCTGGAGGTCGCGCCGGCGATCCTGGGCGGCGCGGCGATCGCCGTGGCGCACTTCCGCTTCGGCTTCGCGTTCACGCGGCTCGTGTGCGTCCTCCTCGCGGCGCACGCCGTGATCCTGATGGTCGGCGGCAAGTACACCTACGCCGCGAACCCGCTGTTCGAGTGGATCAAGGAGGCGCTCGGCCTCGCGCGCAACCACTACGACAGGCTCGGCCACTTCGCGCAGGGGTTCATCCCAGCGCTGGTCGTGCGGGAGATCCTGCTCCGCGCGTCGCCGCTCAAGCCGGGCAAGTGGCTCTTCTTCATCGTTGTGAGCATCTGCCTCGCGGTGAGCGCGTTCTACGAGCTCGTCGAGTGGTGGGTCGCGGTCGGGACGGGAGGCGACGCCCAGACGGCGATCGACTTCCTCGGCTCGCAGGGCGACGTCTGGGACGCGCAGTGGGACATGTGCATGTGCCTGGTGGGCGCGATCGCAGCGCAGCTCCTCCTGGGCCGCCTCCACGACAAAGCGATTACGAGGCGGCTCGGCGAGCGCCGGTAGCGCTACCACGCCCTCGGCTCGAACCCCGCTGAATTGAGGAACACCGCGTCGTCGCCCGCCTGGCCGATGACGAACAGCCCGGCGTTCGCGGCGAACTCGGCCTGTTTCTCCGGGATCACCATCGCCGCCATCGCCCCCAAGACCCGCGCGTCGGCGTAGCGCGGAAACAGCTCCTTGAAGATCGAGAGCCGCTCGAGGTGCTCCTCCACGTCGCGCTGCGACAGCTTCGACTTGACCTCGACCACGACGACATCGGAGTCGTTGACGACGAGCAGATCGACCTGCGCCTTTTTCCCGTTTCGCTCCGCCTCGAGGTCGCGGTGCGTCTCGCGGACATCGACACCGCGGTCGCGGAACAGCCGTACCAGCCCGGGCCGCACGACGCCCTCGACGAACTCGCCGAGGCGGTTGCCGAGCCCGCCGATCTGCCTGCCGAGATCGTTGATCCTCTTGTCGGTTTCCTTGAACAGCTGCTTGATGTCCTCGAACGAGACGGCGCTCTCCATCGCGATCCTCCTCCATGATCATACGACACCACCCCGTGCGGTGCATCAGGGATATCGGACGTTTCCTAGAAAGGTTGCCGGAAATCGACCGGGCCGCCTCAGTTTGCGCCGATGATCTTGAGGAACCCCTGGACGACGGCGGGGTCGAACTGCGAGCCGGACGACCTCCGGATCTCGGCGAGCGCGACCTCGGGGGAGAGCGCGTCGCGGTACGGGCGGCTCGACGTCATGGCGTCGTAGGTGTCCGCGACCGCGATGATCCGCGAGGCGAGCGGGATCTCCTCGGCGCGCCGGCGATCCGGGTAGCCGGTGCCGTCCCAACGCTCGTGGTGGTGGCGGACGTAGGTCTTGATCTCGCCCAGGAACTTGAGCGGCGTCAGGATCGAGTTGCCGTACGCCGGGTGCTGCTCGATGATGGCGCGCTCCTCCGGCGTGAGCTTCCGCGGGGCGAGGAGCACCTCGTCGCGGATGCCGATCTTGCCGATGTCGTGGAGCAGCGCCGCGTTGTAGATCGTGTCGACGTCGCTCGCCGGCAGGGAGAGCTCGGTCGCGATGTTCCGCGAGATGCCGGCCACCCGCTCCGAGTGGCCGCGCGTGTAGTCGTCGCGCGCCTCGAGCGCCTGCGCGAGCGACTTGAGCGTCTCGTAGTAGACCCGCTGCGTCGTCTCGAACAGTCGCGCGTTCTCGATGGCGATGGCGGCCTGCGAGGCCATCGTCTCGAGCATCTGGCGCTCGTCGTCGCCGAGCACCGCCTTGGCCTCGCGGACGAGCTCGAAGATGCCGATGGTGCGGTTGCCGATCGTCAGCGGGAGATCGACGACCGAGCGGATCCCCGAGCCCTCGGCCTGCCGCCCGGCCTCGGCGCGCGTCGAGAGTTCCTTGGTCTCGTCGTCGATGAGCCGGATCGCGCCGGCCGTGCACCCGACGATGCGCGAGGTCATCGCGAGGATCGAATGGAGCGTCGTGTCGAGATCGAGGCTCGCGGTGATCGCGCGCCCGGCCTCGTGCAGCGCGGTGAGCTGCTGGATCTGCGACTCGAGGTTCTCGTTCGCCTCGGCGATCTGGGCCGCGTAGTTCTCGAGCTCGTTGTTGAGCCGCTTCATCTCGGCGACGTTCTCGCCGAGCTGGCAGTTCGCCTCCTCGAGCCCCTTGATGAGCCGCGCGTTGTGGATCGAGATCGCCGCCTGCGACGCGAACGACTGGAACAGCTCGAGGTCGTTTTCGTCGAACGCGAACGGGCGCGGGCTCTCCGTGTCGAGGACGCCTATCACCTCGTCGAACAGCACGAGCGGGGCCGCCATCTCCGAGGCGCGCCGGTCCTGGCCCGGGACCGGGATGTAGTCCGGCGAGGCGGAGGTGTCGAGGACGAGCACCGGCTCTCCTTTCGAGGCCGCGCGCCCGGTGACCCCGCTGCCGAAAGGGACGCGCGTGCCGAGCGCGTCGCCGTAGCCGACCGCCGCGTGCAGCACGAGGTCGCCGGTCTCGGCCGGGTCCACGAGCAGGAGCGCGCACTGCGAGAGCGAGAGCGCCTCGCAGGCGTTCCGCAGGATCGCGTCGATCACCTCGTTGGGATCGTGGATGGTGTTCATGGCGCGCGACGCCTTGTTCAGGGCGTCGAGGCGCAGCCCGCGCAGCTCGAGATCGCGGATGAGCCGCGAGTTCTTGATCGCCGTCGCGGCCTGCGAGCCGAACACGCGGAAGAGCTGCAGGGCGTCCTCGTCGAAGGCGTTGGGCTCCATCGCCTCCGCGTCGATGATGCCGATGGTCTCGCCGTCGAGCACGAGCGGGACCGCCATCTCGCACCGCGCCCCCGGCGTGCCGGGGATGTAGTCGGTCCGCGCCGCGATGTCCGGGATGATGTCGGCCTTGCCGGTCACGAACATCGCGCCCACGAACCCCTCGCCGATCGGGATGCGCATCCCCTCCACGTCGCCGTGGTTGATCGCCTTGCGCACCGTGAGGTGCCCGGGATCGCCGTTCGGCGTGAGGACCGCGACCGAGTGCAGCCCGAGCGCCTTCTGCGCGAGCTTCAGGATGGACTCGAGCACGTGCTCCGGCTCCTCGAGGGTGTTGAGCGAGCAGGCGGCCCTGTGGATCAGGGTCAGCCGGCGCGCCTTGTCCTCGAGCGCGTGGATCATGCTGGCCTTCTTGAACGCCGTCGCGACCTGGGACCCGAAGATGCGGAACAGGTCGAGATCTCCCTCGTTGAACGCGTAGGGCTCCATCGCCTCGGCGTCCAGGATTCCGATGGTCTCGCCGTCGAGCACGAGCGGGACGGCCATCTCGCACCGCGCGCCCGGCGTGCCGTCGACGTACCCAGGCTGCGCGGCGATGTCGGGGATGACCCCGGCCTTGCCGGTCACGAACATCGTGCCGCAGAAGCCAGAGCCTATCGGGAGGCGCAGCCCCTCCACGTCGCCGTGATCGAGCGCCTTGCGCACGACGAGCGACTCTCCCGCGCGGTCCGGGATGACGATCGCCACCGCCTGGATGCCGAGCGCCTTCTGCGCGAGCTTCAGGATCGACTCGAGCATCTCCTCCGGGTCGTCGATGGCGTTGACGGAGCATGCGGCGCGGTGGATCAGCGTGAGGCGGCGGCTGCGCTCCGCGAGCTCGGTCCGTTGCCCCGCGGCGCGGACGGCCGACGCGACCTGGGACGCGAGCATCCCGAGGATCTCGGCGTCGGCCTGGGTCAGGATCTCGTCGCCGGCGGTCTCGGCGTTGAGCACGCCGATGACCTCGTCTTCGACGCGGAGCGGCACCGCGACGTTCGACCGCGCGTCCTTGAGCCCGGTCACGTAGCGGGGATCGGTGCGCACGTCGGACACGAGGACGGTGCTGCCCGTGCCGTACGCCTCGCCGCAGAGGGATCCCTCGATCGGGATCTGCCGGCCCGCCGTCTCCTCGCCGTAGCCGACGCAGCCCGCGACGCGCAGGTGCATCCCGGAGGGGGCGGGGAGCAGCACCGCGATCTGCTGGAAGCCGAGCGCCTGCTGGGCCAGCTGGAGGATCTCGGCGAGGAGGGTGTCGAGGTCGAGGATCGACGTGAGCTTCTCCGAGGTCCGCGCGAGGAGCTTCAGGCGGCCCGCCAGGCGGTCCGTCTCCCGCGTCGACGTCTCGAGGGCGTCGCGCACGCGCGCGTTGCCGATGGCTGTCGCCGTCTGGTCCGCGAAGATCGACGCGTGGAGGAGATCCGTCTCGCCGAACCTCGCGACGTCGCGGTGCTCGGCGTTGAGCACGCCTATCACCTCGTCGCGGAACACGAGCGGCACCGCCATCTCCGAGCGGCAGCCGGACAGCCCCGCCACGTAGTCGGGGATCGTCTGCACGTCGTCGATGACGACCGGCTTCCTCTCCTCCGCGACGCGCCCTGTGACCCCTGTGCCGCGGCGCACGGAGAGGCCGATCACGTCGCGGTCGTAGCCGCGGGCCGCGACCACGACGACGTTCTCCTTCTTCTCGTCCCAGAGCTGGACGGCGACCGTGTCGAGGTGGAGCGCCTCGTGCACCGACTCGACGACCCGATCGAGCAGCCGCTCGAGGTTCGTCTCCTGGGCGAGCCCCTGGCCGATGCGGGCGATCGACACGAGCCGGCGCGCCCGCTCCTCGAGATCCGCCATGAGCCGCAGGTTGCGGATGGCGGTCACGACCTGCTCGGCGAACGTCGAGAACATCGCCTGATCCGCGGTCGAGAACCTGTGCTCGCGGCTCTCCATGTCGAGCACGCCGATCGTCTCGCCCCCGGTCCGCAGCGGCACCGCGATCTCGGAGACGGCGTCCGTGACGCCGCGGATGTACCGCGGGTCGTTCACCGTCTCGGTGACGAGCTGGGGCTCGCCGGTCTGGAGCGCGTACCCGGTCACGCCCTCGCCGGGCGCGACCCTGAAGCTGCGCACGACGTCGGGATCGTAGCCGCGGGAGGCGGCGACGGTCAGCGAGCCGTCCCGGGGATCCTGGAGCAGGATCGCCGCGGTCTGGTTCTGGAAGATGGACTCGATGAGATCGAACACGCGTTCGTAGAGGGCGCTCGGGACCTGCACTTCGCCGAGCTGCTTTCCGGCGTCCGCGAGCTTGGTGAGCTGTTCCAGGAGGTGAATCATGCGGAGCACAATACCATCTCCGGAATCGGTCGCCTAGCCGTCGGCGAGACCGTCGGCGAGGCCGGCGAGCCTCGCCGCCGCGGTCCTGAAGCCCTCGACCATCCGCGCGATCACCATGGCCGCAGTCGGGAGATCCTCGATTCGGAAGGCCGCCTGCCCGATCTCGAGCTCGCCCTCGTCGAGCTCGCCCTCGAAGATCCCCCTGCGCGCGCGGCCCTCGCCGCGGATCGAGAGGAGCTCCTCTGGGCTCGCCCCGCTCGCCTCGGCCTCGAGGGCGCGGCGGACATAGGCGTTCGCGAGCGCCCGCGTCGGCATGGCGCGGCGGAGGCAGAGCGCGGCGTCCGTCTCGCCTGCCGCGATCACCGCCGACTTGTACGCCGCCGAGGCCGACGACTCGACGGTGACCGCGAAGCGGGACCCCACCTGGACCCCCTCCGCGCCGAGCGCGAGCGCCGCGGCCAGGCCCGCGCCGTCCGCGATCCCGCCGGCCGCGATCGTCGGGATGCGCACCGCCGCGGCGACGGACGGCCAGAGCACCGTGCTCGCCACCTCCTCGAACCCGTTGTGGCCCCCGGCCTCGGTCCCCTCGGCCACGACCGCGTCGCAGCCCGCGTCCTCGGCCTTGCGCGCGAGCGCCGCGGACGGCACGACGTGTACGACGGTCGCGCCCGCCGCCTTCAGGGCGGGGGTGAGCCGCTTCGGGCTTCCCGCGGACGTGAAGAAGATGCGGACGCCCGCCGAGAGGGCGGCTTCGACGTGCCGCTCGGCGCGCCGGCCGTTGACCGGCACGTTCACGCCGACGGGGAAGGCGGTGGCGGCGCGCGCCTTGGCGAGGTGCTCCACGAGGAGATCGGGGGACATGGAACCCGCGCCGATCAAGCCGAGGCCGCCCGCTTCGGAGACCGCCGCCGCGAGGCGCCAGCCGGCGGCCCAGATCATCCCGCCCTGGACGATCGGGTAGCGCACGCCGAGGAGCGCGGTCACCCGTGTGCGGATCGCGTCCACCGCGCGCCCCTCGCGGCCTAGGCGCCGTCGAGACCGGCGCGCTCCTTGGCCGAGAGCCACGCGCCCGGATCCTCGAGGTAGGAGATCGAGTCGCGCACGGAGAGGAGGTGCTCCCGCTCGATCCCGGCGAGGATCCCGAAGAACGAGGCCTCCCGCGGGTTCGCGCACGCGGCGGACAGATCCTGGTACAGCGCGGAGCCCGCCGCCTCGAACGACTCGGCCCTCCGGAGCGCGGACATGTCGTCGGCGTCGTGCGCCGCGACCTCCGCAGTGTCACGCGCGACGGCGGAGAGCCGCTGCCGCACGTCCGTCCCCGCGACCTCGAGCGGGACGCTCTCGGGCCAGGAGCCGTCGCTCTTCAGCTTCTGGTACAGCACGGCGAGCCGCCGCTTGTGCTCGTCCTCGTCCGCCGCGAGCGCCTCGAAGAGGACCCGCGCGACGACGTTGCGCGTGCGCCGGGCCTGCTCGAGGTAGAAGTGCTTCTCGGCCTGCTCGTTCTTCATCGCGAGCTCGATCGACGACATCCTGTCCATGAATGACCTCCTCTGTGCCCGTGCGCGGCGCACGATCGTGATTGAGCCGCCTGTCGTCTTTCGCCTTGCCGCAGGACCCCGCGCTCCCTCGTCAGCGGTCCAGCTTCGCCTCGATGCGCGCCATGATCTCGACCAGCGTGTCCAGCTTGGCCGCGATCGCGTCGATGCGCGTCTCCAGGAGCACGGAGGGATCCTTCTCGATCTCCGACACGACGGACTGGAGCTCCATGCTGAGGCGTTCCGGCGGGTCGGACTTGGTGCGCGTGTCCCCGTAGTACTTCCGCAGCGACTTGCGCAGCCGGAACTCGGGCGCGATGAGCGGCATCACCGTGAGGCCGGTCAGCCGCTCCACGGCGTCGAGCGCCTTCTGGTCGAACGGATCGGCCATGGCGAGGTAGAGGAGCTCGCCGGACCTTCGGATCGGGACGACGGAGTGCTCGATCGCCGCGTGGCGCGGCACGAGATCGAGGATCTCCTGCGGGACGAACAGGCCGTGGATGTTGACGCACGGCAGGTTCGTCTGCTTGGAGAGGAACGCGGCGAGCACGGCCTCGTCGATGAACCCGAGGTGCACGAGCGCGCTCCCGAGCCGCTCGCCCGTCGAGGACTGCTCCTGCAGCGCCACGCGCAGCTGGATCCCGTCAATCAGGTTCGCGTCGAGAAGCAGATCTCCCAGGCGCTTCGCAGGCTCGGCCATCGGTCGTGACCTCCGTTTGCAGCGACGACAGGTCAACACAATAGCACAAGAACGGACCGGGTGTACCAGGTGCCCGACTCGATGTTATTGTCGCTGCCGAAACGAGGGTATGAAGAAGGAGGCGGGGCGATGAGGAATCCGAGGATCGCGCTGACGTTGGCCGCGGCGGCCTGCGTGCTCGGGGCGCTCGTTTGGGCGTGCTCCGGAGGCGAGGACAAGGCCGCGGATGAGGCCGCGAAGGCGGCGGCCGCGAAGGAGCCGGACGCGGCGACCGCGAAGGAGGAGGAGCGAGCGATGAAACCCGAGGTCCCGAAATCGGACATCTCCGGGGAGCTGTTCGAGCCCCCGATCCCCAAGGCCCCCGCCGAGGTGGGCGCGTACTGCGAGAAGTGGCTCGACGCGGCCGTGTCGGCGCGCGACGAGGTCGTCGGCGTCGAGGGGGCGCGGACCGTCGACAACACCCTGATGAAGATGAACGACATCTTCATAGACGTCGAGCACGTGCTGCCGTTCTCGGAGCTCATGGCCAACGTGCACCCGGACGAGAAGGTGCGCACCGCAGAGGAGAAGTGCCAGCAGGAGGCGATGAAGCTCGTCACCGAGATCGGCCTCGATCGCCGGCTCTTCGACGCCCTCCACGCGATGGACACCGGCGGCGCGGATCCGCTGGCGCTCCGCTCCCGCGACCACCTGCTGCGCGACTACCGGCGCTCCGGCGTCGACAAGGACGACCCGACCCGCGCGAAGCTCAAGGCGATCAAGGAGGAGATGGTCAAGGTGGGGCAGGAGTTCTCGCGGCGCGTCCGCGAGGACAAGAAGACCGTGCGGTTCGCGCCCGAGGCGCTCGCGGGGCTGCCCGCGGACTTCCTGAAGGCCCGCGCGCCGGGCAAGGACGGGAAGGTCGCGATCACGACCGAGTACCCGGACTACTTCCCGATCCTGTCGTACGCGGACCAGGAGGCGGTGCGCAAGGAGCTCTACCTCGCCTTCATGACCCGCGCCTACCCGGCGAACGAGAAGATCCTGAAGAAGCTGCTCGGCCTGCGCGCGGAGTACGCGGCGATCCTCGGCTACCCGAGCTGGGCCGAGTACGCGGCCGAGGACAAGATGGTCAAGGACGAGAAGACGATCGCCGAGTTCATCGACCGGGTCGCGGCGATCGCGCGGCCGCGAGTGGAGCGCGATCTCGGCGACATGCTCGCGCGCAAGAAGAAGGACGTGGCGGACGCGGACGCGATCCACGAGTGGGACCGCCTCTACTACACCAAGAAGATCCAGACCGAGCGGTTCGGCGTGGACTCCCAGGAGGTCCGCAAGTACTTCGACTTCGCGAAGGTCCAGGCCGGCGTCCTCGCGGTCGCCGAGGAGCTTTTCGGCGTGCGGTTCGTGAAGGCGGCGGACGCGGCGACGTGGCACGAGGCCGTCGAGGCGTACGACGTCATGAAGGGCGACAAGCGCGTCGGCCGCTTCTACCTGGACATGCACCCGCGCGACGGCAAGTACGGCCACGCCGCGATGTTCCAGATCGTGTCCGGCATCTCCGGGACGCAGCTGCCGACCGCGTCGCTCGTCTGCAACTTCCCGAAGCCGTCCGCGGACGGCCCGGCGCTCATGGAGTACGGCGACGTGACGACGTTCTTCCACGAGTTCGGGCACCTCATGCACCACATCCTCGGCTCCGGCTACAGGTACGCGAACCTCACCGGCCTGAGCTGCGAGTGGGACTTCGTCGAGGCGCCGTCGCAGATCTTCGAGGAGTGGGCGCGCGATCCCTTGGTGCTCGCCCGCTTCACGGCGCACAGCGAGACCGGGGCCCCGATCCCGAAGGAGCTCGTGGAGCAGATGCGCGCGTCGGACGAGTTCGGGAAGGGCGTGAACGTGATGCGGCAGCTGTTCCTCGCCTCGCTGTCGCTCGCGTACCACAACGCGGATCCGGCGAAGCTCGATCTCCTCGAGCTGCTCAAGACCGTCCAGTCGAAGTACAGCCCGTACCCGTACGAGGAGGGCTCCTTCCTGTTCGCGAACTTCACGCACCTCGAGGGGTACGGCTCGATGTACTACACGTACATGTGGTCGCTGAAGCTCTCGAAGGATCTGTTCACGCGGTTCGCCGAGAAGGGGCTGATGGATCCGGGCGTCGCGGCCGACTACGAGAAGTACGTCATCGGGGCGGGCGGCGCGGTGGACGCGGAGCGGATGGTCGAGAACTTCCTCGGCCGGCCGGCCTCGTTCGACGCCTTCGAGAAGTACCTGAAGGAGTAGGGGCGGGGCGCGCCCCGCCCGCCGCGACGACGCGACATGCGATTCCAAGTCCCCATACGGCTGCGCGCGCTCTTCTTCCGCAACTTCGTCGCCGCGGCCGCCGTGCTCCTGCCGTTCAAGGTCGCGCTCGTGCTGAACAACGTCTTCGGCACCGAGGGGTTCGCGCCGGGACCCTCGCTCGCCGCGAAGTCGCTCCTGTTCTACGGCGGCGATCTCCTCGGCGCGGCGCTCGTGGCGGCGCTCGCGGCAGCCGTCTCGTGGCCCCTCGTCGCGCTCGGCAGGGCGCGGTTCGGCCACGCGGCCGCGATCGCGGCGCAGCTGCTCCACGGCGCGCTCGTCGCGGTGAGCTTCTTCACGACGCTGTACATAGGCGGCCCGCTCAACCGCGAGGTGATCGAGCTCTCGTCTCTCGCTAGCGACGCCAACGCCGAGGCAGGGGCGGGCGGGGCGCTGTGGTCGTCCATCGCGCACTACCTCGGGCCGCTCCAGATGGGCGCGGTGCTCGCGGGCTTGGCGCTCCCGCTCGCCGCGTACCTCCTCCAGCCGCGGATCGCCGCGCGGATCGGCCGGCGCGCGAAGCGGGGGCTGCTCGCCGCCGCCGCGATCGAGGCCGCGCTCACGGCGCTGCTCCTCCCGTGGCTCATCAACGGCCACGTCCTGGGCATCCGGCTGCACACGTACGGCCTCGAGCGATCGCCGGGCCTCGTGCTCGCCGGGTCGTACGTCAAGCCGCTCTTCGCGGGCCTCGGGCGCGAAGGCGCGGCGCCCGCGGATCCGTTCACCTTCGACTTCGGGGCGGTCGAGCTCGCGGGCTACCCGGCCGGGCCCAACCCGCTGCGCGGCGCGACCCCGAAACGGACGAACGTCATCCTCATCGCCCTGGAGTCCGTCGGCGCGGCCCACTCGGACTCGGACCCCGGCGTCATGCCGTTCGTCCGGGGCGCGGGCTCGCGGCCCGGGAGCGTGTACCTCGCGCGCCACCACACGGTGTGGCCGCAGACGATGAAGGCGTTCTTCTCGGTGTTCTGCTCCGAGCTGCCGTACCCGTACTACCAGTCGATCACCGCGGTGAACCCGTCGATCCCGTGCGTCAGCCTGTCGGAGGCGCTCCACGCCGAGGGCTACGCGACGGCGCTCATCACGAGCGCCGACTTCTCCTACGACCGGAAGATGCGCTTCTTCCGGCACCGCGCGTTCGATCACGCCGTGGACATGAAGACCCTGCCGGAGCGGGAAGGGGCGTGGGGCGACTCGTGGGGCGTCGAGGAGACGGTCGCGGTGCGGCACATCCTCGACTGGGCCGCAGAGGAGCGGGACGCGCCGTTCTTCGTCTTCTACGAGATGTTCACGGCGCACCACCCGTACAACGCGTGCGCCGAGCACGAGCGGGCCCCGCTCGCCGAGCACCCGGCGTACCTCCGCGCGCTGCGCTACATCGACGATCGGGTGCGCGAGATCGCCGAGGGGCTCGACCGGCTCGGGCTGGCGGACGAGACCCTGCTCGTCGCGTTCGGCGACCACGGGGAGGGGTTCGCGCGGCACCCGGGCGGCAAGAGCCACGGCCCGAAGGTCTGGGACGAGATCGTCCGCGTGCCGGCGATGCTCGAGGGGCCGCAGCTCGAGGGCGTGTCGGGGGAGATCGCGCTGCCCACGTCGCACGTCGATCTCGCGCCGACGATCCTGGGCTTGCTCGGGATCGACGCGCCGTGCACGATGAAGGGGCGCAACCTCGTGGCCTCGGACGAGCCGCGCGTCGTGCTGTTCGGCGGCAGGCCGCCGGGCGCGCAGCGGGGCCTCGTGGACGGCCGGTGGAAGTACATCGAGGAGGAGGACGGGCCGCAGATGCTGTTCGACCTTGCGACCGACGCCGCCGAGCGGGTCAACCGCATCTCCGGGAGGGAGGCGCAGGCGGCTGCGTACCGCGCGCGGCTCGACGCGTGGCGCGCGTTCTCGGAGAACCTGATCGAGAACTACGCCAGCGTGCTCGGCGAGAGCGGCTGCCGGCCGAGGGAGCCGGCGCGGGCGACGAGCGGGGGGGCGCGGTGAGGCGCGCGGCCGCGGCGTTCGCTTTCGGCGCGTTCGTCTCGGCGTGCGCCGGCGGGGACGAGCTGCCGTCGTTCGAGGTCACGAGCCTCGCGTTCGGCGACGGCGAGACGATCCCGGCGAAGCACACCTGCCAGGCGGAGGACCGCTCGCCGCCGCTGCGGTTCGAGGGCGCGCCCGAGGAGACGGCGTCCTACGCGATCGTCATGATCCAGGCGGACGAGGGCGCGGACGCGGTCGCGCGGTGGCTCCTCTGGGGGGTCGCGGCGGAGGCGGCCGGGATTGCCGGGGGCGTCGCGCTCGGCGAGGAGCCGGCCGCGGGCCTGTCGCAGGGGACGAACGACCTCGGCGTCGTCGGCTACTCGGGGCCGTGCCCGGCGGAGGTGGAGGAGGGGGAGCCCGAGGACACGGCGACCCACCGCTACGTCTTCCGGGCGTACGCGCTCTCTCAGCCGCCCGCCGTGGATCCGGGCGCGCTAGCGGGCCAGCTGCTCGCCGCGATCGACGACCTCGTGATCGCGACGGGCTCCCTCGAGGGGGTCTGGGCCGCGGAGTAGGGGGGGCGCCGCGCCTCGAGGGCGCACGGAGCTTGCATTCCAACGCTCAAGTGACTAGGAAGAACCTTCATGAGGGCGCCCGAGAACAATCGCGTCGTGGTGGTCGGCACCGAGGTGTCGACGTCGCTCGGCCACGGGCTCGAGAAGACGTGGCGGCGCGCGGTGAACGGCGAGTCCGGGATCCGCTGGCTGACGCGGTTCGACGCGGGCGACTACCCGGCCAAGGCGGTCGGCGAGATCCCGGACTACGATCCGCTCGCCTACGAGTTCCTCTCCGAGCGCGACGTCTACTTCTGGGACGCGAAGTTCATCCCTTTGACGATGGCGCTCTGCCACGACGTCGCAAAGAAGACCGGGCTCGTGATCGACGCCTCGAACGCGCACCGGGTGGGCGCGCTCATCGGCTCCGCGATCAACGGCAACGACTCCTACGAGCAGAACCTCGAGGGGATTCGCGAGGGCGGGGCGCTCAAGGTCTCGCCGTTCTGCCTGCCGAACATCTGCGCCAACATGCCCGCGGGCAAGGCGTCGATCCTGCTCGGGTTCACGGGGCCCGTGATGGCGCCGGCGACCGCGTGCGCGACGGCGAACCACTGCATCGCCGAGGCGGCCGAGATCATCCAGCGCGGCGACGCGGACGTCATGTTCGCGGGCGGCGCCGAGATGCCGCTCCTGCCGGCGATCCTCTACGGCTTCGGCAACATGCGGGCGCTCCTGATGTCCGAGAAGGGCGATCGCTCGCTCGAGAACCCGGCCGCCGCGAGCCGCCCGTACAGCGGGGATCGGCGCGGCTTCGTGCTCGCGGAGGGCGCCGGGATCGTCCTGCTCGCGTCGCTCGCCTACGCCGAGCGGAGGGGGCTCCCGATCCTCGCCGAGGTGATCGGCCAGCACATGAACTCGGACGCGTACCACTACACGAATCCCAAGGTGGAGACGATCACCGCCTGCGTGCGCGGCGCGATCGAGGACGCCGGGGTCGCGGTCGACGAGGTCGGCTACATCAACGGCCACGGCACCTCGACGAAGGTCGGCGACAAGACGGAGATCGCGTGCCTGCGCACCGTGTTCGGCGACGCGCTGCGGAAGATCCCGATCTCCTCGAACAAGTCGCAGTTCGGCCACTCGCTCGCGGCGTCCGCGGCGCTCGAGGCCGCGATGACCGTGCGCGGGCTCGTCGAAGGGATCATCCTGCCGACGCTCAACCTCCGCGTGGACCCCGACTTCGCGGACCTCGACCTCGTCCCGGAGACCGCGCGCCGCGCGCCGCACGACATCGCGATCTCGACCTCCTTCGGCTTCGGCGGCCCGAACTGCTGCGTCGTGTTCAAGCGATTCGGCGCTTGACGCCCGGCCGATTCGCCGCATAGAAGAACCACCGTGAAACGCCGGTTCGAAATCGAGTGCGAGCTCCCGGAGGACTTCGTCGTCGAGCGCGGCACCGGCCTCAAGTGGCACCGGGAGAAGCTGCGCGTGCTGTACGCGGACACGGACAGATCGAGCGTCGTCTACCACGCGAACTACCTGAAGTACTTCGAGGTCGGCCGCGCCGGGCTCATCCGGTCGAGCGGCCGCAGCTACAAGGAGATCGAGAAGCTCGGGCTGTTCCACCCGATCGTCGATCTGCGCGTCCAGTTCGAGTTCCACGCCGACTACGACGACCTCCTGTCGATCTACGCGCGCCCGCGCAGCCTCGAGCCGGTGCGGTTCGGCTACGACTACATCGTCCGCAACGACGAGATCGGGCGCGTGCTCGTGCACGGCCACACGGTGCACTGCTGCATCGATCCCAAGCACCGCGTCCTCCCGGTCGACCCGGTGACGCGGCAGATCTTCGCCGACTTCGGCGTGACCGGCCCGGCCCGCGATTAGCCTGGCGGAGCAATGAACGTCGGCCGCGCCCACGAGGAGCGCGGTCAGGATTCTCCTGCGCGACAAGTCGCTTCGGAGACAAGCCCGGTGGGCTTCTCGTTTCGACAGCCCGAAGGGCTTCTCCTCCGAATGAGGAATCCTGACCGCGGCCCTGGTGACCGCGGTCCGTGGGCAGCGGATGCTGTCGGGTTCCTTCTGACCTACGATCCCATCTTCGATTCGTGCCTGCCGACCATGTACGGGTAGGTGAAGCCGCGGAAGCAGGCGCGGAAGGGCGGGAGCTTCGCCTTGGGGATCGCCGCGAGCAGCTTCTCGAGCACGCACTCGCCCAAGGGCGTGTCGGCGTGCATCCCGC
>JALNZK010000042.1:16754-42104 GCA_023229365.1 Pseudomonadota bacterium
TCCGGTCACGATGACGCGCACGGTCACCGCCTCGGGGACGCCGTCCGAGCACACCGCGACGTACGGGTTCAGCGCGCCGAGCGCCTCCTGCATCGCCCCGACGTCCGGGAAGTAGGGGAGGGCGTCTTTCGCGGGCGGCTCGGCGGGCTCGGCGCACGCGATCCCCTTGGCGGCCATGAGATCCATCTCCTCGAGCCGCGTCATGACGCCGTGGACGAGCCGCGGATCCGCGCCGGAGGCCGCCTTCAGGATCCCGAGCGCCCTCTCGTAGAGCGCGCGCGCCTTGTCCGCGTGGCCCATGCGGACGTGGACCGAGGCCTCGTCGTCGAGGCACGACCCGAAGTCGGCGCTCCGCGCTCCCGCGGACTTCTCGATCGCGGCGCACGCCTTCTCGAGCGCGGCGAGCGCTGCGCCGTTGCGGCCGTCCTGCTTCAGCGCGTACGCCCGCTCGACGAGCTCCTCCGCGGTCTTGTCGGCTGGGCCCGGGATCGCCGTCTCGCCGAGCACCGGATCGATCTCGGGGGCGGGGCGCGGCGCCTCCTTGCCGCAGGCCGCGGCGAGGAGGAGGGCGAGTGCGGCGATCGTCGCGCGCATCAGAACGAGAACCCCGCCTTCTCGCACCGGGCGCGGAGCTGGTCGCGCGGCAGGCACTTGATCCTGTCGAAGGTCGCGGCGAGCCCCCGGCCCCACTCCCGAAGGCTCGCGAACGAGCGCGCGTCCTGCGGCGGCATCGTCTCCGGGACCGTGAGCTCGCCGGAGCCGTCGCTCGCGAACCGGATCTGCCACGCGGTCGAGACGCCTCGGATCTCCTTGTAGTCCGTGAAGATCGTCAGCTCGGCGGGGCTCACCTGGTAGATGGTGTAGCCCCGCGCGTGCAGCGCTCCTATCATGGCGGACAGCGAGCGCTGATCCGGCAGGAGCCCGTCGCCCGGATCGCGCTGGCAGGCCGCGAGCGGGATCGGCCGGAAGACGGTCGCGTCGACGGGCCCCGGATCCCCGCCGCACCCGGGCGCCGCGAGGATCACCACCGCGAGCGCGAGGCCGATTCCTTTTCCGAGGCGCGACATGTCGTCCATAATAGGGGCATGTCCCGGCACCGGCAACACCTCAAAGGGGCGATCCTGGCGCTCGCGGCGGCGGCGGTCGTGTCCGCGTCCGCGCGCGCGCAGGTCAGCGAGGAAGATCCCGTGGCCGAGGCCGAGGCGGGCGAGCCGGCCGAGTGCCGCCCCGTGCCGGACGTGAAGTCGGAGAAGGAGTACCCCGCGCTCGACGCGCCGGCGCGGCGGCCGGGAAGGGCGGAGGTGGCGACGACGCTCTTCAACGTGCACTCCAAGGAGACGCTGCCGATCCTGAAGGGTCGCGCGCCCTCGCCCCGGCTCCTGGCGCTCTTCTTCCGGTGCCGCGGGTTCGCAACTCGGCGCGACCTCGATCCGCGGCTGCTCGAGGCGGTCCTGGCGGCGGCCGAGGAGTTCCGCGCGCCGCGGGTCGACGTCGTCTCCGCGTACCGCTCGGCCAAGATGAACGACTCCCTCGCCAAGAAGGGGCGCCGGGTCGCGTCCGAGAGCCGGCACACCTCGGGCGAGGCGATCGACTTCAGCCTGCCGAGCGCGAGGGCGCGCCGCGTCGGGGACTGGCTCTGGCAGTGGTGGGAAGGCGGGGTCGGGATCTACGACCGCGACGATTTCGTGCACATCGACGTCGGCCCCAAGCGGCGGTGGAACGGCCGCTGAGCGAGTCGTCCCGGGCGTCCGGGCGATTTCCTGGCCCTCCTTCCGTTGACGGTGGAACTCACGGGGCGTACATTTCGCCGACGCGCACGCGCGGGTGCGCTCGCCGGGGGGCCGAAGGGTAGGTCGACCACATGCGATTTTGGAACCTCTGTTTCGCGGCGCTCACGCTCGCCCTCGCCGCCCTCGTGGGGACCGCGGCCGACGCGGCGCGGGCGCCCAAGAAGAGCTGCACCCTGCACGCCGACTGCGGCTCCCCGAACGAGTACTGCCAGTACGGGAAGTGCCAGCCGCTGAGCGCCGAGGAGAGCTTCCTCGGCGTCGGGATCGAGCAGGGGGTCGCGTTCCCCGCGTACCTGTACATCGACGGCGCCATGATGGGGACGCTGCCGTGGGAGGGGATCGTCGCGCCCGGCCCGCACGCGATCCGGGTCGACTGCGAGGGGATGGCCCCCGTGGAGTTCCAGGGCACGAGCACGCCCGGCGCGGTGGACTACATCCCCATCCGGCTCGTGCCGCTCGCGCCGCCCGCCTCCGGCGCGCCGACGGGGGGCGGTCAGGGCGACGGGGCCGAAGGATCGGGGGAGCGCGGCGTGCCCGGGACGCTGCGGCTCGGCCTCGGGATCGGCATCGGCTACGGCACCGCGATAGGCTCCCCCGACTGGAGGCGCCCGGTCGTCACGCTGCAGGGCGGCGGCTCCTTCGGGCTGCGCGTGCTCACCCGGCCGTTCTGGCTCGAGCTCGGGGTCGCCGTGACGAGCACGACGCTGAAGATCGTCGACTACGGCATGGACACGGACGGCGACGGCGACGACGACCGCTGGATGCGGTTCGGCGACTTCCTCAAGCTCGACCTCGGGCTCCAGTTCCGCCTCCTCTTCCCGGTGAAGGAGAACCTGTTCTACCTCGGCGCCGAGTTCTCGCCGGGCGCCGGGATCAGCAACCACAACTACGTGTACGGAGATCTGTTCTTCACGATGTCCATCTTCCCGCACGAGCTGTTCGAGATCTTCATCAACCCGGTCGGCGTCGACTACCTCCAGGAGCTCGCCACGAGCAACGCGAGCTACATCGTCTCCTACAAGGCGACGCTCGGCGTGGCGCTCCGGTTCCCCAAGAAGCCGCTCTTCTGATTCCCGACCCGAGCCGATTTTCCTGTTCGCTTGAATAGGGGACGGAGGATTGGTAGTCTATGGGCAGGGTTTCCATAAATCGTAACCGACGAGGAGTGAGGAAAATGCGCAAGATAATGGTGTGCGGCGTGCTCTTGGGCGGGCTCGTGATCGCGATGTCGTCCCAGTCCTGCAAGGGCGAGAGCGAACCCATCAACGGCGTCTGCAAGGACTTCTGCGACAAGCTCGTGGACGCCATGGACGATTCGGACTTCTACGACCTGAGCTACGAGGGCGTGGCCGGGACCAAGAAGAGCTGCGGCCAGGACTGCACCGAGGTCGTGAACGAGTACAAGAAGCTCGACCGCGGCGACATGGGCGACTGCGTGGAGTGCATCGCCGACAAGGGGTTCAACCAGATCGGGGATGCCTGTTTCCCCGACAAGGACGAATGGCGCATGTCGGATATTCCGGGCGACATCCCTGGCCATAGTTATGATTCGGACACCTGCGCGCTCGAAGAAGTCGGCGATGACTGCATGAAGAAGTGCGACCGGGACGACATCGAGTACGGCGACGACGACGGCCTGCTCATCGCCGAGTTCCTGCAGGACTTCCAGAGCGACTTCGTCGACCACTGGAGCGGCGCGGAGCCGTTCTGCGACGGGTACGGCGGCGACGACCTGTGCTGCAAGGAGTCCAACCCCTGCGCCATCCTCGACAACAACGGCGACTGCGAGTGCGGCGGCGACTGCTCCTGGGACACCTACGACTGCAATGACGGGACCGACATCGACACGGATGTCGACACGGACGTGGATTCGGACACCGACACCGACACGGACCTCACCTACTGCGAAGGCTACACCGGCACGAGCGCCTGCTGCACCGAGGATAACCTCTGCGACTGGTCCGAAGACGGCACGTGCGACTGCGACGCCACCTGCTCCTGGGACACCCTCGATTGCGGCGTCTAGATCGATCCGCCCGACGCAGCTAGGGCGGCGCCTGCCTGTCGATCTTCAGCAGAGACAAGAAGGCCTCCTGCGGGATCACGACGTGGCCCACGGCCTTCATCCGCTTCTTGCCCGCCTTCTGCTTCTCGAGGAGCTTGCGCTTGCGGGTGATGTCGCCGCCGTAGCACTTGGCGGTCACGTTCTTGCGCATGGCCTGGACGTTCGTCCGCGAGATGACGCGGGTGCCGATCGCGGCCTGGATCGCGACCTCGTACTGCTGCCGCGGGATCAGCTCCTTCATCTTGCGCGTCAGCTCGCGGCCGATGATGAACGAGTTGTCGCGGTGGACGATCGCGGACAGGGCGTCGACCGGCTCGCCGTTGACGAGGACGTCGATCCGCACGAGGTCGCCGGTGCGGTGGCCGATCACCTCGTAGTCCATGGACGCGTAGCCGCGCGACACGGACTTGAGCTTGTCGAAGAAGTCGAACAGCACCTCGGCCATGGGCAGGTCGTAGATCAGGATCGCGCGGCCCGGCCCGGCGTAGTCGAGGCTCTGCTGGACGCCGCGGCGCTCCTCGCACAGCTTGATCACCGGGCCCAGGTGCTCCGAGGGCACGTGGATCGACGTCTTGATGAACGGCTCCTCGATCGACTGGATGCTGTTCGCGTCGGGCATCTTGGCCGGGTTGTCGATCCGCCGCTTCGAGCCGTCGACCATCGTGACGCCGTAGACGACCGTGGGCGCGGTGGTCACGAGATCCTGATCGTACTCGCGCTCGAGGCGCTCCTGGATGATCTCCATGTGCAGGAGCCCGAGGAAACCGCAGCGGAAGCCGAAGCCCAGGGCCTGCGAGGTCTCGGGCTCGAAGACGAACGACGAGTCGTTCATCACGAGCTTCTCGAGCGAGTCGCGCAGATCCTCGTAGTCGGCCGGATCGGTCGGGAACACGCCGCAGAACACCATCGGCTTGACCTCGCGGAAGCCGGGGAGCGGCGCGGCGGCCCGGTTCTTCGCGTCGGTGATGGTGTCCCCGATCTTGGTCTCGTGCACCGACTTGATGGTGCAGATCACGTAGCCGACGTCGCCCGCGTCGAGCCGCGCGAGCTTCAGGGAGGCGGGCGTGAACGTGCCGACCTCGGTGACGTCGTAGGTCCGGCCGGCCTCCATGAACTCGACCTTCATGCCAGGCGCGAGCGCGCCGGAGAACACGCGGACGAGCACGACCGCGCCGCGGTAGGTGTCGTACCAGGAGTCGATGATCAGCGCGCGCAGCGCGTCGTCGCCCGCGGCGACCCTGGGCGGCGGCACCCGCGCGACGATCGCCTCGAGCAACTCGGCCACGCCCTCGCCGGTCTTCGCGGACACCGCGAGCGCCTCCTCGACGGCGAGGCCGAGGACCTCCTCGATCTGGCGGAGCGTGCCCTCGACGTCGGCGCCGTTGACGTCGATCTTGTTCACGACCGGGATGATCTCGAGGTTCCCGTTGATCGCCAGGTAGGCGTTGGCGAGCGTCTGCGCCTGCACGCCCTGCGTCGCGTCGACGAGGAGCACCGCGCCCTCGCACGCCTGGAGCGAGCGCTCCACTTCGTAGTGGAAGTCGACGTGCCCGGGCGTGTCGATCAGGTTGAGCCGGTAGGCCTCGCCGTCCCGGGCGACGTACTTGAGGCGCGCGGTCTGCGCCTTGATCGTGATCCCGCGCTCCCGCTCGAGATCCATCTTGTCGAGGTGCTGGGCCTTCAAGTCCCGGCGATCGACCGCGTCGGTGATCTCCAGGATCCGGTCCGCGAGCGTGGACTTCCCGTGATCGATGTGCGCGATGATGCAGAAGTTCCTGATCTTTTCCATGTCCACGAGGCGTGAATATCCGCGATCATCGGTTCGAGCGCAACTATCCCGTGCTCCGCCGGCTCGAATCGCCTGCGCGCCCTGAAAAATCTGCTATCCTTCTGTCCTGAAGTCCAACCAATGCCGCCCCGGGGCGGCGACGAGGAGGCGGCATGCGCTTCGCGGGGATCGCGGTGGTTTTCGGGCTCGCCTGCGCGGCGGGGTGTCACGAGCTGGCCAAGCCGATCGACTACACGGGGACGGACGGCGGGGACGACGACCTGCTCGGGCAGGGAGAGGACTGCTCGACCGGCCTCGCGTGCGCCGAGGGGCTCGTGTGCGCGGCGGACGGGACGTGCCAGCCCGAGGGCTCGGACGGCACGACGCCCGAGGACGGGCCGTGCGTCTCGTCGGCCTACTGCGCGTTCGGGCTCGTCTGCGCGGCGGACGGCACCTGCCAGCAGCCGGGCGACGAGGGGACCGGGGAGTCGGGCGCCGATTGCGACGGGAACGAGGACTGCGTGTTCGGCCTCCAGTGCCTCGACGGCGCGTGCACCGGGTTCCAGATCCCGTACTGGCCGGGCGCCGACTGCCAGGATCCCGCGGAGTACGGCGGCGAGTTCAAGGCGTTCTTCGACGCGAAGATGGACGACGGCGACTTCTACGCGCTGCCGTTCCCGAACGACATCCGCCTGAACGACGGGCACGTCGATCTCACGGGGCACCCGAACCCCGGCGTGCTCGTCGAGGAGCTCGGCAACCCGGTCGACGACTACTTCGACATGATTCAGGAGGACATCGACGGCTTCGGGACCGCGAGCTGCGTCTACTTCCGCTTCTCGCGCTGGCTCGACGGCGAGACGCTCGTGAACCAAGAGAACATGATGATCATCGACGTCACTCCGACCTCCGACAAGTACGGCCAGCTCGCCTCGGCCGGCTACAGCGGCGGGACCCAGCGCGGGCGGTACATCTGCTGGAACTGGCTCGCGCTGTGCCCCTCGCTCGGGCGGCCGCTCAAGCCGAACACGACGTACGCCGCGATCCTGCTCGACACGATCGAGGACGACGAGGGGAACGCGCTCGCGCGGGACGCGGACTTCCCCGACATGCTCGGGAACACCGAGCCCATCGACCCGGGGCTCGTCGACGCCTGGAACAAGTACGCGCCGCTGCGCGGCTACCTCGCCGACGATGCCGTGACGAAGCCCTTCTCGGGGTCCGACGTCGCGGTCGCGGCGGTCTTCACGACCCAGCGCACCATCTACGACGTCATCCCGAACGTGCGCGCCGCGGTGCGCGCCGAGGAGGCGCCGGCGATCGCCGATCTCGAGACCGACACGTCGGGCGACCTGTACGACCTCCACACAGGGACGCTCACGATCCCGTTCTACCAAGCCGGGACGCGCCCGTTCAGGGCCGTCGAGGACGGCGGCGCGATCGAGTACGACACGGGCGGCCTGCCGATCCTGGTCGAGGAGGAGGCGGTGAAGTTCGCGCTGACCGTGCCGGTCGGGACCGCGCCGGTCGACGGGTGGCCGGTCATGATCTTCGCGCACGGCACGGGCGGCAGCGAGACGTCGTTCGTGGACAACGGCGTCGCGGATCGCATGGCGGCGCTCGGCGTCGCGGTGATCGGGATCGAGCAGGTGCAGCACGGGGACCGCCGCGGCCTCCCGTCGGGGCAGGAGGATCTCGAGGTCAACTCACCCGAGCGGCTGTTCTACAACTTCCTGAACCCGCGCGCGGCGCGCGACAACAACGTGCAGGCCGCCGCCGACCACTTCCAGGTCGTGCGGCTCATCGAGGGTTTCTCGTCGATCTCGGGGACGTCGGTGTCGTTCGACGCGGACAACGTCCTCTTCTTCGGCCACTCGCAGGGCTCGCAGGGCCCGTTCCTCTTCGCGGCGCACGAGCCCGCGGTCACGATGGTCGTGCTGAGCGGCGCGGGCGGGTACCTCCTGGACTCGTTCCTCGAGAAGAAGAACCCGTTGGACGTGTCGGCGGCGATCAAGGTCGCGCTCGCCGATCCCGCGGTGGAGCGGGAGCACCCGCTCCTGAACCTCATCCAGGCGGGGCTCGACAACGTCGATCCGATGAACCACGCCCCGGCGGTCTTCCGCTCCGACTGGAGCGACTACCTGTGGACGCCGTACCCCCACCGCCACGTCTTCATGTCGTACGGGGTGGGCGACACGTTCACGCCCGAGACCACGCAGCTCGCGCTCGCCAAGAGCCTCTGGGTCGATCAGTGGCCGCTCGATCCGGACGACCCGCTGCCCAGCATCGACGTCATCGAGTCGTTGCCGCACTCCGGGACCAAGCACTGGTTCGGCGACGACATCACGGCGGTCGTGGTCCAGTACGCGCCGGACGACGACTACGACGCCCACTTCGTGATGTTCGAGCACCCGGACGCGATCTCGCAGCTCGACTCCTTCGTCGAGACCTACCTGGCCGACGGCGTGCCGTCGCTCCTCGCGCCTTGACGCGCCGCGTCGCGCTCTGGGTGATCGCGGCGGCCGGGCTCGCGTCCTGCGATCCCGGGATCGTCTCGGTGGAGCTCGTCGACTACGTCCCCGAGGAGGACGCCTACGACTTCCGCGTCGTCGAGGTCGAGACGCTCGACGACGTCCACCGCCTGGACGGGCGGGCGACCTCGCTGATAGGCGACGCGGAGCTCGTGCTCGACTACAGGACGGGCACCCTCGAGTGGAAGGACCCCGGCTACCGCGTGGCGTTCGCCGCCGTCGAGTCGGGCGGCGCGCTCGTCCCGGAGGACTTCGACTCCCTGGCGATGGTGTCGATCTACTATCAGATCGAGCGGTCGCTCCTGTTCTTCGAGGACGAGGGGCTCGACACCGGCCGGCTCGTGCACATGTCGACCTACTACTGGCCGAGGTTCACCATCGTCGAGACCGACGGCGCGGAGGAGATCATGGTGGACAACGCCTTCTACCTGTACGCGACGAGCGCCACCCGGTCGTTCTACGTCTTCCCGCACGAGCAGTTCGGGTGGCTGCCGCTGTCCATGAACGGCGGCGTCATGACCCACGAGTTCTCGCACGCCGTCTACGACGCGCTCGTCACCGAGCCGAACCGGGCGGTGATCGACGGGGGCGGCATCACCTCCGCGGCTGCCAACTTCATCTACGGGCTGAACGAGGGGATCGCCGACGCCTTCGCGGTCGCGCGCCTCGGGGACGCGGACTACATGCGCCATTCGATCGACGCGGGCGTCTTCGTCTTCTCGTGCAACGGCGGCGGCTACCAGGACATCGTCCGCGACGCCTCGATCCCGGTGCCCTACACGGCGGCGTTCGATTCCGCGGCGCGCAACCGGCCGCCGGACGAGTTCTGTCCGTACGACATCGGCAGGTTCGTCTCGTCCGCCCTCTACGCCGCCGCGCTGCGACGGGAGGGGGAGGGGGAGGAGGGCGCCGTCCCGTCCCCGGAGACCCGTTCCGCGTTCACGGGAGCGCTCCTGCGCGCCCTGGACAGGCTCGGACAGGCGTTGCCGTACGACTTCGAGCTGTACGATCTCTTCAACCTGTTTCTCGAGGAGCTGCCGGAAGAAGCGGCGCGCGAGGCAACCTGCTCCGCGCTCGAAGAACTATATGCGATGCATTACTCTGAAATCACGGGCTGCTGATCGCCCGCGATCGGTCCGGCTCTTTGCCGCGGCGCTGTTCTCGGCGCTATTTCTCTTTTCTTGCAATGGGTTAGCATCGGAGCCGGTCGAGAACGACGGGGCTCCGACACCCCGTTGGCTCGTGGACGTGGGCGTCGGGTTTCGCGCCGGCGGCTGCTTCCTGAGCTCCCCGACGAACGGCCGAAAGTTCATTGACGGCGCGGCGTTGGGCGCCGAGCTCGTCTGGGGCGTGTTCGCGCTCGAGCCGCACAGGGTCACGCTGGGCGCAGGTTTCCTGTGGCTCTCGCCGGAGCGCGAAAGCGGGACCGCCGCGATGCGCGTGGAGACCGAATACACGCGATTCGACTTCACCGCCGGTTACGACTTCACCTGGCGGCTGCTCGTGGCGGGCGCGCACGTGGGGCTGGGGCTCGGCGTGAACCGCGTGAAGACATCGTACGGGCAACCGGGCTGGGAGGTCATCGAAAACGAAATCGTCTATCACGAGCCCGAAGATCCGGAGGTCCGGGAAAGAGTGGGCTCGGATCCCGGGTTTCTGGCGGGGCTGAGCATAGGCGTCGAGCTGGGAGAGCTCTGGGGAGTGCCGGACCTGATTGAAATCCGCGCAAAATCCGATTACTTGCTCCGGGGAGCGAGAAATGAGTTCACGGCGATGGCTGCTGTCGTGTTCTGGCTAACGGCATTTACCCGAAGGGACAGATAGTCCGATTATGAGTAAATACAGCAATTTGACTGACCATATATGAACAGAAATCTCGCTTCCTGTAAGTTGACATAATATATCTTCTGCGACAAAACTGGGACAATCCCGCCTGGGCACGATTCGCCTTGCTCTTTGTTCAGTGTCCAAGTATCATTGCGGCCATACGTCGCAGCCTGGCTTCGATCCCCCCTTCCGGGCGGTCGAATTGTAGGCTCGGGTACCTAGGGAGGAAGCGAGCTCAGATGACCCAGAGAACGGTGAAGGCGAACAGAGGGAAGGCGCCGGTCTGCACGCGCTGCGGTCTGCACGCCGAGGTGAAGTGGCGCAAGCGCTGGTACTGCGGTGCGTGCCTGAACCCGGAACCCTCCGAAGAGTACCTCAAGGTCGAGCGCGAACGAGCCAACGGCCAGTGGGGTGGCCTGTACGCCGAAGCCTGGGGCCGAGTCTAGGTCTCGAGAAGTCCCTAAACTTCCGAACGCAGCGGAACCTCGCCGTGGGCGCCGTGCGCCGAGAGGATCTCGTCCACTTCCGGTCCGTCGAGCGACTCGCGTTCGAGGAGCGCCTCCGCGAGCGCGTCGAGCGCCGCACGGTTCGATTCGATGATCCCGCGCGCCCGCTTGTACTGGGACATGACCAGGGCGTGCACCTCGTCGTCGATGAGCTCGGCCGTTTTCTCTGAAAACTCCTGGTGTTGTGCGATCTCCCGGCCGAGGAAGATCGCCTCTTCCTTCTTCCCGTAATAGAGCGGGCCGAGCTTCTCGTTCATGCCCCACTCGCAAACCATGCGCCGGGCCATCGACGTCGCCGACTGGATGTCCATCCCCGCGCCGGTGCTCAGCTCCTTGAAGACGAGCTCCTCCGCGATCCGCCCGCCCATGGAGACCGCGATCCTGGAGAGCGCGTACGACTTCGTGAGGTTCAGGCGGTCCTCGAGCGGCAAGAGCTGCGTCAGCCCGAGCGCCCTGCCCCGCGGGATGATCGTCACCTTGTGGACCGGATCGGTGTCCGGGAGGAGGCGCGCCACGAGCGTGTGCCCCGACTCGTGGAACGCGGAGATCCGCTTGTCCTTGTCGCTGATGATCATGGAGCGCCGTTCCGCGCCCATCATCACCTTGTCCTTGGCCTCCTCGAAGTCGTCCATCTCGAGGACTTCCTTGCCCTTGCGCGCGGCCAGGAGCGCCGCCTCGTTGACGAGGTTCTCGAGATCCGCGCCCGAGAACCCCGGCGTCCCGCGGGCGAGCACCGACAGATCCACGGCCGAGGAGAGCGGCGTCCGCCGCGAGTGCACGGCGAGGATCCCCTCCCGCCCCTTGACGTCCGGGTTCGGGACCACGATGCGCCTGTCGAACCGGCCGGGCCTGAGGAGCGCAGGGTCGAGGACGTCCGGCCGGTTCGTGGCCGCGACGATGATCACGCCGTCGTTCGCCTCGAAGCCGTCCATCTCGACGAGCAGCTGGTTCAGCGTCTGCTCGCGCTCGTCGTGGCCGCCGCCGAGGCCCGCGCCGCGCTGCCGCCCGACGGCGTCGATCTCGTCGATGAAGATGATGCAAGGCGCGTTCTTCTTGCCCTGCTCGAAGAGATCGCGGACGCGGGAGGCGCCCACGCCGACGAACATCTCCACGAAGTCGGATCCGCTGATGGAGAAGAACGGCACGCCGGCCTCGCCCGCGATGGCCCGCGCGAGGAGCGTCTTGCCGGTCCCCGGTCCCCCCATGAGGAGGACCCCCTTCGGGATGCGACCGCCGAGCCGCTGGAACCTTTTGGGATCCCTGAGGAAATCGATGATCTCCCCCAGCTCCTCTTGCGCCTCGTCGATCCCGGCGACGTCCTTGAAGGTGACCTTCTTGCTGTGGTCGGACATGAGGCGCGCGCGGCTCTTGCCGAAGCTCATCGCCTTGCCGCCGCCGGTCTGGATCTGGCGCATGAAGAAGAAGAACACGAGCAGCAGGATGATCATCGGCAGCCACGAGATCAGGAACCCGTGGAGCAGGCCGTCGTCGCTCTCCTCCTGGTACTTGACCCGCACGCTGCGGGACAAGAGCTCCTTGTTGAACTCGCGGTCCGGATCGACGCCGATGGTCTGGACCTTCTCGGGAAGGCCCGCGGCGTTGTTGCGGACGTAGAGGTAGCGCCGGCCGCTGATGGTGACCTCTTTGATCTTGCCGCTGTCCAGATCGGTCTGGAACTCGGAGAAGTCGACCTCGCGGCCCTTCCCGTCGCTCTGCAGGACCATCACGACGAGCAGGAAGAGGAAAATCAGGATTCCCCAAAGGAGGATCGTTTTAACGCGTTGGTTCACGGTCTTGTCAGTCTCCCGAAGCGACGCGAAGTCGTATCACGGTGAATTCGGTTGTTCAATTTCAATAACCATGGTCCCGCAAAGGGAAATCGAGATCGAGGAAGGGCGCGCCGTCGTCGAGCAACCAGCGGACGACGATCCCCCCGACGCGGCTCTGGAGGTGGCCGGGACACGAGAGGACCTCGTCGCCGAGCGCGAGCACGGGGACGAAGTCGCGGTACGGTCGCGGGACCCCTCCCTCGAGGAGAAGCTGCTTCAGCTTCTTCGAGGAGCCGAAGACCCGGTCCCCCTTGCAGCGCGCGCGCAGCTCGAGATCCGCCACTCGCAACGACCGCGGCGCGTCCTCCGCCACCTCGATCTCGCAAACCGCCCCGAGCGCTGCGAAGCGGGCGCGCCAGAGCCGGGGTCCGGCCGCGACGGGTTGTCCGGCGCCGGTCGGGCGCTGCGGCAGGGCGCGCGGGAAGGTGAAGAGCGATCCCCGGTACAGGTACGCGACGGCGCCCCCCGGCAGGGGGATCCTCGACGTGCTCTTCCCGTCCGCGAGGAGCTGGAGGATCAGTTCGTAGTGCCCCCTGTCGATGCCCTGGAGATCGCCGCGCACGGTGCGGAGCGCGTGCCGGATGAACCGTCCCCACAGGGCGCGCGGGACAGAGGCGAACGCCGCGGCGTCGGCGCGGACCCCTCCCGCGAGGCGCAGCGGCACGAGCGCCCCCTGCCCCTCCACGGCGCGTTCCAGGTACGCGGAGGCGCCGCGCAGCTCGCCCGCGGTCGCCGCGATCCGCACGGCCGCGCGGGGCTGGAGCTGCTCCATGAGCGGCAGGAGCTCGCGCCGGATCCTGGTCCGCAGGAAGCGGGGATCCGCGTTGCTCGGATCCTCGGCCCAACGGGCGCCGATCGCCAGGAGCGCCGCGCGGATCTCCTCGCGGCCGAGGTCGAGCAGCGGGCGAGCGACGATCATCCCGCCGCGCTGCTCCCGGATCGGCGGGATCCCGCCGAGGCCGTCCAGCCCGGAGCCGCGCAGGAGCCGCATGAGAAACGTCTCGGCCTGGTCGTCGCGCGTGTGGCCGGTGGCGACGACGTTCGCGCCCACTTCGGTCGCCAGGGTGAAGAGCGCCCGGTACCGCGCCTCCCTCGCCCAGGACTGGAGCGAGCCCGCCTCGCGCGCGGCGGCCGCCTCCTCGCGGGCGATCAACAACCGCACCGCACGCAGCTCGAGCGCCCGCGCGGCCTCCTCGACGATCGCCCACTCCGAGTCGACATCGCGCAGCCCGTGATCGACGAAGCCGGCCGCCACGGTGCAGCCGCCGCCCGCGTCGTCGCGCGCCCACGCCGCGGCCGCGTGTAGCAGCCCCATGGAATCGGAGCCGCCGGACACGGCCACCACCACGGGCCGATCCTTGGGAAAGAGGGTCCGCAGCGCCGTGAAGGCCGGCCCGAGCGCCTTGCGCAGCGCGCTCGCCCCTTCCCTCGCTTCGTGAGAAGTCATGCCGGGATCCCCAATCGCACTGATCGGGTTGCGCTCATGTCGCGCGTGCGGCCGCGGAGCCTAGCCCCAAGGATCGGCCAGATCGGAGTGCTTGTCGCCGCCGCCCTTCTTGACCTTGACCTTGGTCGGCTCGTCGCCCGACGACTCGCCGGCGCTCTTTCCGCCCGACGTTCCCGACTCGCCCGACTTCTTCGAGCCGCCGCTCTTCTTGATCCGCTCGAGCTCGACCTCGAACGCCTCCGGCGTCCCCGAGGAGATGACGACCTCCCGCGGCGTGTACCCGTCGAGCTTCAGCGTGTACGTGACCGGGGCGTCGCCGGCCTTGGGCTTGACGAGGTCGAAAGGCAGCTTGCCCATGAGCGCGTTGCCGAGGAAGAGCTCGGCGCCGGTCGGGACGCTCGTGACCTTGATGATCGACACGACGGCCGGCGTCTCGACGGGAGGCGCGACGACAGGCGGCGCGACCTCGGCCGGCTCCGGCTTTTCGGGCGGCGTCACCGGGGCCACCGGGGCCTGCAAAGGCGTCTTCCCGGAGCTCGCCGCGGCCTCGGTGCCCTTGCCGCCGAAGCCGAAGAACAGGACGGCCGCCACGATGCCGAGCACGACGACGGCGCCGAGCCCGGCGAAGATCGGCCACTTCGGTTTCGACTGGGGGCGATCGTCGCGGCCCCACGCCGTCGTCTTCGCGCCCACGACCTGGTTGGGAGACGGCGGCGGCACCGTGGTCGTCGAGGTGTCGCGCATCTGGTCGTACACGATCTCCGGGGTCTTCCCCTCGGCGACGGCGCGCAGATCCTCGGCGAACTCGTCCATGCTCTGGTAGCGCTTGTCGGGCTTCTTCGCGATCGCCTTGAGCAGCACCGCCTCGAGGTTGTGCGGCATGTCGATAGGCGGGACCAGCCGGCGCGGCGGGATCGGCTCCTCGTAGAGGTGCTTCGTGAGCACCCCCATGAACGTGTCGGCCTCGAACGGGACGTGGCCGCACAGCATCTCGTACATGATGATGCCGAGCGAATAGATGTCGGTGCGGGCGTCGACGCCGGAGCCCGCGGCCTGCTCCGGCGACATGTACTGCGGCGTCCCGAAGATCATGCCGGTCTTGGTCAGGCGCTTGCCGCCCTCGCCGGCCTGTACCTTGGCGATGCCGAAGTCGAGGACCTTGACGAAGTCGTCCACTCCGCCCTTGCGGACCAGGAAGATGTTGTCCGGCTTGAGGTCCCGGTGGACGATGTCCGAAGCGTGGGCGGCGGCGAGCCCCTCGCAGCACTGCACCATGATGTTCAGCGCCCGCTTCGGTTCCATCTTGGGGCAATCCCCGATGACGTCGTGCAGCGCCTTCCCGTCGAGGAACTCCATCACGAAGTAGGCCGCGCCGTCCGGCAGCTGCCCGAAGTCCGTGATCTGGATGATGTGGTCGTTGCCGATGGCGGCCGCCGCGCGCGCTTCCTGGATGAAGCGCTCGGAGACCTCGCCTTCACCGGTGAGCTCGCCGCGCAGGATCTTCAGCGCGCACTTGTTGCCGATGACGGCGTGCTTGGCGAGGTACACCACGCCCATGCCGCCCTCGCCCAGCTTCTTCTCGACGTTGTACCTGCCGTCGATCGTAGTTCCGACGAGGGGATCTTCCAGTTTCTTTTCGTCGAGCTCGGCGAGCGTCTGGCCGTCGTTGGGGCAGAACTCTTCGTTCCCCAGGAACCGTTTACCGCACTTCGGACACGCTTTCATGAACCACCATCGCGTTCAGGGACGAATCCCGCGATCCCCGCAGGGATCAGTGTCTGCCGGTCCCCAATTCATAACATTGTAGTAGGACGTGACGGAATAGCAACCGATCTGAATTTCTCGGCGGGGGGCCTCACGCGATCATCGGAAGCCGCCGCCGAGCGACACCCGGATCCCGCCGCCGGCGGTCGTGAGCTCCACCCGCTTGCCGGGGTCGTCGCCGTAGGTGACCACGACCGTGCCGTCCGCCTCGGTGTGCTCGACCGCCCCGGCCGCGAGGAGCGCGTCGTCGATCTCGACCTCGCCGCCGTTCGCGAGGCACTCGATGAAGAAGCCGACGAGCCCGACCGAATAGCGGATGTCGCCGCGCCCCGTCTCGATGCGCGCCTTCGCCGCGCCGTAGTCGTCGACCTCGATGGCGCCTTGCGCCGTCTCGAGATCGAGCGGTCCCGCCAACCCGAAGACCTCGATGTCCCCGGACTCGACGGAGACCGCGAGCCCCATCTCCCGCGGCAGGTCCGAGACGCGGTCCAGCTCGAGATCGACGAGCCCCGCGAGATCGAGCGGCGGGTCGAAGGTCAGCGTGAGATCGCCCGCGCCGTACTCGGCGTCCAGTCCGGCGTGCTTCAGCCCCTCGCGCGCCTCGCGCCGCGTGGCGCCGACCGAGGAGCGCGTGCCGCGGATGTCGACGTCCTCGACTTCCAGGCCGCGCACGACGACGTCGCCGTCGAGCCCCTCGAGGACCACCTCCCCGGCGCTCCCCGGCGCGAAGGTCTCGTCGTAGTCGTCGGTCTCCAGGACCTGGATCGCGCAGCCCGCGGCGCACGCGCACGCGGCAATGACGATGCTCCGGCTCAGTGGTGCCACGTGAGGCCTCCCATGTACTCGATCGCGAACGCGTGGGGCGCCTGGACCGCCTCCCCGAGCACGCGCCGAGAGCCGACCGTCCACCCTCCTCGCGCGCCGAAGTCGAGCGACCAGGCGCGCGCCGGGAAGTAGTGGAGCCCGGCCGCGACGTACGGCATCGCCGAGAAGGCGTGCGCCGGCGTGCCCTCCGCGGCGCGCTCGACGTGGATCTCGGCGACGAGGCCCACCGCCGCCGACCAGCCGAGCCGCCAGGCGATCATCCCGCGGGCCTTGACCTCCGGGCCGAGGCTCAAGGTGGTGGCGTCCGCGTTCGGGTAGACCGCGATGTTGCGCAGCCCGAGCACGACGTTCTCGTGGACCGCGAAGCCGGCGCCGAGGCCGTAGGACATGCCGTGCCGCAGGCCCTCAGGCGTCCTGGCCAGGAGCGGCGCCGCGCTGAGCTGGACGTCGAGACGGGTCGAGGAGAGGTCGGGCGTGCCCGGCCCGCCGCGCGTGTCGTAGTAGAACGAGTCGATGGCGGCGTAGGCGTAGGTGTAGAGCGCCGTGAACGCGAACGCCGCGGATCCGGCGAACGCCGCGCCGTACCGATCCTCCGGAGCGCCCTCCTCGACCTGTCGCCCCGTCAGCAGGGCGCCCGCGAGCGCCGCCGCGAAGACGCCCGTCAACAGGCCGGCCTGCGCGTACCGCTTCTCGACGCCGTGCGCGATCCCGGGCAGGACGAGCGATGCGCCGAGCGCCGCGGCCGGATGGAGCCTCGCGCCCTCCCGCTTCGCGAGCGGGCGGGACACGTCGCCGCCGGCCGGACCCGGCACGATCTCCTCGGAGATCGCGGTCGATCCCGGGCGCACGCCCGACGCATCTTCGCCCCACACGGCGCCGCCGCCGAGCGGCGTCTCGCCGAGCGGTCTCGTGGAACCGTCGTCGTACATCGCCCCTTCGGGCTCCTTTCCGGGTTCGGGCGCGCCGCCCTTCGAGGCCGCCGCGGCGATGGGGCGCTCGGTGAACGAGCTCTGATCGAGGATGCGGACGTCGCCGTTCGCGAGCGCGATGCTCGCCGACCACAGGCTGCGCGCGTCGCGCCACCGCACCTCGTAGCTCCCGGGCACGAGGGCGACCGTCATCTGGGCTCCGCGAGGCTTGACGACCTCGGCGTCGATCTGGCCGCCCTCGCCGACGAACATGACGGTGCCGCCGAGCCCGGGCGCCAGCTCGACCCGGGCCCTGCCCGCGCGGACCGCGGTGAGCGTCACCTCTCCCTGCCCCTCCAGCGCGTAGAGAAACGTGGGATGCTGCGCGCCGCCCGAGGTGCCCTCGGTCTCCTGGACCGTGAACCTGTAGGCGTACTCGTAGGCCTCCACGGCGGAGACGGTGCCGTCGCCGGTCGCGTCCGCCGGGCCTCGCAACCCGGACATGAGGTGGTGGCTGAAGAACGACGAGCGCAGGACGTCCGACTCCTGCGCCGGCTCCGCGGCCGAGGCGGAGGTCAGGATCACGAGCCCCTCGACGTCTACGGGCCGCTCGTCGATGAACGGCGAGACGACCTTCCCGCCCTTGGATCGCGTGATCTCGCCCGACTGGCACGCGTCGACGATCGCGATCCGCACCTTGGCGGGCATCAGCTCGAGCCGCTTGCGGAGCTCGGAGACGGAGATGCCGCGCCCGCCCATGCGGAGCCAGCCCGAGTCCGCGTGGCCGGAGTAGTAGAAGACGAAGACCGTGTCCCCGTTCGCGCCCTGCGCGCGGGCCGCGACGTCGTCCAGGGCGCGTCTGAGATCGTCGGGGCCGGCGCCCTCGAGCAGGGCGAGGTCGCCCGACTTCACGCCGCCTATCTCGGACAGGAGGGCTGCCATGCGCCGCGCGTCGCGCTCCGCGTACTTGAGCGGCTCGGCGCTGGCGAGGCCGATGTTGTTGCCCGCGATGACGGCGAAGCGCGTCACCTCGTCAGCCGCAGCGGCCCCGGCCGCCAGGAGGAAGGCGACGGCGATGGCCGCCGCCAGAACGCGCTCGCATCTCCTCCTCAAAGGAGCCCTACTCCTTCCGGATCCACACGCTCGCCTGAGCGCACTCAAAGGGAAGGCGATCGACGGACGCGAGATCCGCCCGCGCCTCGACGAGCGAACGGGCCGCCTCCTGCACCGCGCCGAGGTCCTCGGCCGCCGGGCCGGTGCACAGAAAGAAGCGCTCAATCCCCTTCGCGTCGTCGAGCTCGATCGCCGCGCCGAGGTCCCGGCCCCTCCCCCCGCGGAGGGCGCGATCGCCCTGGGCCGCGAACGGGAGGTAGGCCGTCACCGCGCCGCCGCCGTCGATCCCGACGAGGGCGAACGCGGGCGCGTCCGGCCCGTCGTACCAGAACTGGATGCGGTCCCCCGCGACGAGCCGTTCGCCCGGCCGGCCGACGCTCCTCGCGCCGCCGCGCGACACGTAGAACCCGAGGCTCAGCGCGACCTCGTCCGGCGCGGCAGACGCCCCCTTGGGACGCACCGTGCCCAGATCGCCGC
Organism: Pseudomonadota bacterium; assembly: GCA_023229365.1. Classification (NCBI taxonomy): domain Bacteria; kingdom Pseudomonadati; phylum Pseudomonadota; species Pseudomonadota bacterium. The sequence goes on from JALNZK010000042.1 coordinate 35,605, forward strand.
GGTCGCCGATCCCCGGCACGAGCCCCTGCCCGGACGGCGCGCGCCCTTCGGTCGGGCCGTTCGTCCACACCACGGCGGCGATCACCGCGGCCGCGGCGGCGGCCGGCACCGCGATCATCCACCGCTGCACCCAGCCCCGCGAGGCCTTCCGCTCCTGCCCCTCGGCGAGCGCGCGGATCGCCCCGGGCAGCGGGCGCAGGGCGAACGCACGGTCGTCCGCCGCGGTCGCCTCGAGCCGGCTGCGGCACGCGGGGCACGAGGAGATCTCGGCCTCGACGCGCGCGCGCGCCTCTCCCGCGATCTCTCCTTGGAGGTAGCGCTCCACCGCGAGCTGGCTCAGGTGCGTGTGCCCGGTCGTCGTGTTCATGGCACGGCCCTCAGGAGGCGCGCCGCCCGTTGCCGCGCCTTCTCCTTGAACTTCGCGATCCGCTTGCGCACCAGGGACACGGAGCAGCCCAAGATCTCCGCGATCTCCTGGTGGGTCATCTCCTCGACCTCGGCGTACAGGACGGCCTCGCGCGTCGCGTCGTCGAAGTCCGCGAGCAGCCGGATCACCAGATCGCGCTGCCACGCCTCCACGGGCTGCGTCGGCGCCGGCTCCTCGAGCGCGGTCAGGTCGAGCCGCTCCCTGTTCCTCGCGTCGCGGATCCTGTTGAGGCAGATGTTGGTCGCGATGCGGTAGAGCCAGGTGGCCGGCGAGGACTGGCCCCGGAACGCGCCCATCGACCGCAGCACGCGGACGAAGACCTCCTGTGCCGCGTCCTCCGCGTCGTCCTCCCGCTTGAGGATGCAGAGGCAGCGCCTGCGCACCATGGCGCCGTACTGGCGGTAGATCCGATCGAGCTCCAGGGTCTGTGCCGTCATCGCTCCCCGTTCCGTGCGATAAGCATTCGCAGCGCCGAACGGGGCCGTCAAGTCGGAGATGGTGAACGCGACGGCCGTGGGACCCATGCTCGTTTCCCGCCTTTCATGATGTTCGACCCGCGGGGAGTATGGAAAAGTGAAAAAAAATGTTACCGTCCCCAACACCGAGCGGGGAGTGAATGGCGAACGAAACCCAGGGCAGCACGGTCGTCACGCGGGTCACCGGCAAGAAGGACTCCGACGTCCACCCGATGATGAGCTACACGGCCGTGACCTCGCACCGCGAGATGGCGGTGGCGTTCGTCCGCGAGCTGATCCGGCACGGCAACCACATCATGAACGACCACGAGCTCACCATCGAGGACCTCGTGACGATCTGTCACCTCGCCCTCGCGCAGCGGGAGACCGGCGTCCTCATGCTCGAGGGGCGCCACCTCCGCGGCCGCGTCAGCGAGCAGATCTCGCGGGCGGATCGCTACAACGAGCCGTTCAGCCTGATGATCCTCCAGCTGAACTCGTCGCTCGACCGCTCGGGATACGACTCGGTCGTGGACACGCTGTGCGAACGGATGCGCAAGACGGATCTGATGTTCATCTTCAAAACGCGCCTCGCCCTCATCCTGCCGCACACGCAGAAGGATCCGTGCTCGATCCTCGCGGCGCGCATCCAGCAACTCCTAGAGACCGCGGTCGCGACCGGGATCATCGACGCGATCCCGACGCTCACCTACCCGGATCCGGAGATCACGTCGCGCTCCCAGGTGCTCGACTGGGCCGAGGATCAGCTCCGGGGCTAGCGCTCGAGATCGTCCAGCCGGAAGCAGCGCCGCGCGTTCGCGGCGGTCGTCTCGGCCATCTCCTCGGCCTCGACGCCGCGCAGCTGTGCGAGCTTCTCCACGACGTGCAGCACGCGCGCCGGCTCGTTGGCCCTGCCGCGGAACGGGACGGGCGAGAGGAACGGCGCGTCGGTCTCGGCCATGATCCGATCGACCGGCGTCGAGACCGCCACGGCGCGCACCGGGTCCGCGTTGGGGAAGGTAACGATCCCGGAGAAAGACAAATAGAGGCCCAGGGTGAGGGTGCCTCGGGCGAGCTCCTCGCCCGACGAGAAGCAGTGCACGACGCCGCCGATCTCCTCCGCGCCCTCGTCCCGCAGGATCGCGAGCGTGTCCCCGTCCGCCTCCCGCGTGTGGATCACGATGGGCATCCGCGCGTCGCGGGCGATCCGGATCTGGCGGACGAACGCCCGGCGCTGCTCCTGAGGCGCGGAACGGTTGTAGTGGTAGTCGAGCCCGATCTCGCCGAGCGCGACGACGCGGCCGTGATCGAGCCCGCGGCGCACGCCGTCGAGGACCCGATCCGACGCCTCCGACGCCGCGTGCGGATGCACGCCGACCGCCGCGAAGATCCGCGGATCCCCCGAGGCCAGGGCGAGGGTCGGGGCGTAGTCGCCGACACGCGTCGCGCCTGCGATGGCGACGATCCCGGTCAACCCGGCGGCGGTGGCGCGATCGATCTGGGCCCGCGCCTCGGCCTCGCCGTCGGCCAGGTCGAGGTGGGCGTGGGAGTCGAAGAGGTTCATCCCGCCTCCGCGCCGAGGGAGCGGACCGCCTCCTCGAGCTCCTCCGCGATCTCGGGCGCCAGCGCCCTGTTCCCCATGGCGCCGCGCATCGCCGCGAGCGACTCGTCCGGCAGCTCCTCGCCGATCGCCGCGAGGGTCTGCACGAGGATCGACGCCTCGAGCGCGTCGGCGGCCCCGAACCGCGACGCCACGCACGCCGCGAGCCCCCTGGAGGGGAGCATCGCGATCGCGTGGACCGCGGCGAACCGCATCTGCCGTCGCCAAGAGCCGAGCATCCGAACGAGCGCCCTGCGCCCCGCCTCCTCGCCGGAGCGGGCGAGCGCGGCGGCGGCCACCGCCTTCAGCTCCGCCGGTGCGAAGCGCCTCGCGACGACCTCCAGCAGCGCGTCCGAAGCGATCGCCCTCCCCGACCGGCCCAGCGCCTCCGCCGCCTCCTCGGCGCCCTCGCCGCCTCCTCCGAGCATCTCCACCGTGACCGCGGTCCCGCGCGCATCGCCCAACCGCGAGAGCGCGAGCGCCGCCTCCTGCCGCACGTCCCGCGTCGGATCGCCGAGCAGCCCCGCGATGGCGTCGGCGGCGGCGCCGTTCCCCCGGAGGCCGAGGACGCGCGCCGCGGTGGCCCGCACGGCCGGTGACTCGTCGGCGAGCATCCGCGCGGCGAGCGCGTCGGCATCGAGCGAGAACGCTTCGGCGTTGCTGAGCGCCGCGCACCGCACGAGATCAGAGGGATCCGCGGTCCACCCCTCGGCGCCGGCGGACGCCGCGGCACCGCCCGATCGCGCGTGGCTCGCCAGCCCCTCGATCGCCTGCGCGCGGACGTCCTCGTTGGGGTCTCCCGCGAGCGACGCGAGCGCCGTGACCGCCCGCTCCCGATCCGGCCCGTCCGCCCGCGCGAGCGCCATCGCGGCGACCCAGCGCGCCTCGATCGACGCGCTCCCGGCGTCCCGCAACGCGGCCTCGATCCGCGGCAGCTGCATGGGCAGGCCGAAGATCGCGAGGATCATGGGGTGGGATCCTCCGGGAGTTCGGAGGCCTCGTCCGGAGCTTCGGCTTCCGGCGCGGCGGCCTTCTCCGGGACGCCGACCGGCGATATCTTCTCCACCGGGAACTCGACGAGCCCCGGTTCGTCCGCGAGCTGCACGCGGACCACGCGCTTGAGCACGTCCCGATCCTTGACGCGTCCCTCGCCGTTCGGCGTCATCACGCGCCGCCCCACGCGCGGCATGCTCCGCGCCGCCTCGCGGTAGACCTGATCCTCGTGCGCCAGGCAGCACATGAGCCGGCCGCAGAGCCCGGAGACCTTCTCCGGGTTCAGCACGAGATCCTGGTCCTTCGCCATGCGGATCGACACGGTCTGGAACTCGCGGATGTAGCGGTTGCAGCACAGCCGCTGTCCGCACGTGCCGATGCCGCCGAGCATCCGCGCCGCGTCGCGGACCCCGATCTGCCGCATCTCGACCCGGATGTGGAGCCGCCGTGCGAGATCGCGGACGAGATCCCGGAAGTCCACCCGGCCCTCGGCGGCGAAGAAGAACACCGCCTTGTTCCCGCCGTGCAGGTAGTCGACGCGGATGAGCTTCATGTCGAGGTTGAGCTTCGAGATCGCCTCCTGGCACATCGCGAGCGCCGCGCTCTCCTTTGCGAAGTTCCGTTCGCGCTGCCGCATGTCGTTGTGGGTCGCCTTGCGGATGACCCGCGGGAGCTTGTCGTTCCTCTGTCTCCGCCGCGTGGTCGGCTGCATGACCCGGCCGAGCGCGAGCCCGCGGCCGGTCTCGACGATCACCTGCTCGCCCAGCGCCAGGAGAATATCCTGGCTGTCGTATTCGGCGACGACGCCGGCGTCGTAGAGCTTGATCCCGACGACGTCCATGAGCGCCCCGGCCGCGTCCGCGGGCGCCTCCGGGAGATCGTCGAGCAGCAGGCTGTCGTCCGTCTCGTGCGGCTTGAGATACTGTATCTCCTCGGGCTTCATGGTCGAGTAGTCCGCGCGCCCGTCGCCGACGTCGCCCTCGTCCTTGCCCCAGGAGCCGCCGTCCAAAGGCTCGGCGTACACCACCTCGCCGTCGGCGGGCGGCGCGTACGCGTCAGGGTCGGGCTGCGGTTGCCCGGGCTGGCGGACGGAGCGCGGCTCGCCGGATTGCGGGGCCTGCCCGTCCCGATGCGGCGCGCCCGGCCGCCCCTGGGCCCGCGGCCGCCGATTCCTATCACCCCGATCAGAGCTCTTGCGCTGCGGGTCGCGCTCCGGACCGCGGTCGCGCTGCCGCTGCTGTTGCGGCGGCTGCTGCTGCCGTTGCTCTTGCGGCTGCTGCGGGGACTGCTGCCCGGTGTCCGGACGCTGCCCGGGCTGGTCGGGTTGCGGCCGTTGCCCCTGCTGCTGTCCGTCGGCACCGCCACCGTGCGATCTGCGCCGCCTGGACCTGGAATGGCGCCGCCGTCCACCGCCACCGCCGCCCTCGCCGCCGGTCGGCTGCCCGCCGCCTGGGTTCTGCTCGTCGCTCATCTTCCACCGATCCTGTACCAGCCCGCGCCGAGGCCGCGCCGCCCTCTCGCGGCCATGACCACGCCCTCGAGCGCGAGCTGAGGGTTCATGTTGTTCTGCGCCATCGCCGTGAGCGCCCGGTGCACCGCGGCGATGTCGTCCGCCGGTGCGCGACTCGAGGACGCCTCGAGCAGCGGCGCGAGCCTCTCCGAGTACCTGGACAACAAGGCGCCCCCGCCCACGGGGAGCGCCCTCCCGCTGCGCGCGAGGAGCACCTCCTCGAGCACCGCGAGCGCCAGCTCCAGCGCCGCGACGGTCTTCTCGCGATCGCCGCGGAGCGCCTCCGACGCGCGGAGCGCGCGCTCCGGCGTCTTCTCCGCCGAGGCCGAGAGCAGCTCGACGACGATCTCCAGGAGGGCGTCGAGCTCCTCGCCGACGTGCTGCGTGGCGCGCGCGAGGCTCCCCCCCGAGAGCGCCGCCGCGACGCGCGCCGCCTCGGGATCGGCGCCGCCCTCGGCGAGGATCGCCGCGACGGTCGCCTCCTCGAGGGGCCTGAAGCGCACGACCTGGCAGCGCGACCGGACCGTGCGCAGCAGCGCCGACGCGGCCGACGTGATCAGCACGATGAAGCTGCCCGCCCGCGGCTCCTCCAGGGTCTTGAGGATCGCGTTCGCCGCGGCATCGGTCATCGCCTCCGCGGGGTCTATGATGAGAATCTTCGAGCGCGCCTCGTGCGGGCGCACGCCGAGCCACCTGCTGGCCTCGCGCACCGCGTCGATGGGGATCCGCTTCTTGTCGTCCGGGACCCCGAGGAGCCGCACGTCGGGGTGGACCGCCTCGCCGATCCGCCGGCAGTGCTCGCACGCGCCGCAGGGTTCCGCCCCGGGCCGCTCGCAGCAGAGCGCCATGGCGAGCGTCGTCGCGGCGCGTCGCTTGCCGACCCCCTCGGGCCCCGTGAACAGGTAGGCGTGGGGCACCTTCCCGGAGGTCACGGAGCGCCTGAGGGTCGAGGTCGCGTGCTCTTGATCCCGGATCTCTGAAAAGCGCATCACTGCGCGGACTACCACGCGGCTCGTCTGCCGGTCAATTCGCCGCTCTCGCCCGCGCGCCGTTCCGGGCGCTTCGGCGCTTGCCCCGGATGGCTCGCGGAGGTAATGAACTCGACAGATGATCCGCTTTTTCCTCAACGATTCGGAAGTGGCGCTCGAGGCCGAGGAGGACACGATCCTGCTCGACGTGCTGCGGAAGCGGCTCGGGCTCGTCGGGACCAAGGAAGGGTGCCGCGAGGGCGATTGCGGCGCGTGCGCGGTGCTGCTCGGCGAGCCCAGGGACGGCTTCGTCCTGTACCGGCCCGTGTGCGCGTGTCTCGTCCCTTTGGGCGACGCCGAGGGCCGGCACGTCGTGACCATCGAGGGGCTGCGCCTCGACGGGCTCTCGCCGGTGCAGGCCGCGCTCGTCGACAGCGGCGGGATCCAGTGCGGCTTCTGCACCCCCGGCATCGTGGTCGCGCTCACGGGCCACCTGCTCGGCGCGTCCCGCCTCGAGGAGGACTCCGCCGTCGCGAGTCTCGCCGGC
>JALNZK010000043.1 GCA_023229365.1 Pseudomonadota bacterium
TCGACGGCGCCGGGAAGAAGGCGGACATCAAGGGGCGCGTGGAGCAGATCCGCAAGCAGATCGAGGACACGAAGTCGGACTACGACAAGGAGAAGCTCCAGGAGCGGCTCGCGAAGCTCGTCGGCGGCGTGGCGGTGCTCAAGGTCGGCGCCGCGACCGAGACCGAGATGAAGGAGAAGAAGGATCGCGTCGAGGACGCGCTGAACGCGACGCGCGCGGCCGTCGAAGAGGGGATCGTCCCCGGCGGCGGCGTGGCGCTTCTGCGATCGATCGACGCGCTCGTCAAGGTCGAGGTGCTCGACGACGAGAGGGTCGGGGTGAACATCGTGCGCCGGGCGCTCGAGGAGCCGATGCGGCAGATCGCGAACAACGCGGGCGTCGAGGGCTCGATCGTCGTGCAGCGCGTCGCCGAGGGCAAGGGCGCGTTCGGCTACAACGCCGCGACCGACGCCTACGAGGATCTCGTCAAGGCGGGGATCATCGATCCGACCAAGGTCGTGCGCACCGCGCTGCAGAACGCGACGTCCGTGGCCGGCCTCATGATCACCACCGAGGCCGCGATCGCCGAGAGGCCGAAGAAGGAAGGCGCCGGCGGCGGCGGCATGCCGGGCGGCGGCATGGGCGGCGGCATGGGCGGCATGGGCGGCATGATGTAGGCCGCGGCGGAAGCCGCACGATTCCCTCGATATCCATAGCAGACCAGAGTGTTGAGAACGCTGGCGCCGCGGCTGTGGGGCGCTCGACAGCGCAGTGGCGCTCTGCGCCCAGTGGCGGTACGATGTTCCTGTTATGCCGGTTGTCTTCACCTACAAGGGGTATCGCTTCTTCTTCTACTCGAACGAGGGTGTGCCGCGCGAGCCGTTGCACATCCACGTTCGGCGGGGCGAGGCGATCGCCAAGTTCTGGCTGGATCCGCAGCCGTTCGTGGCGATGTCCTACGGCTTGAACCCTGCGGAGCTCCGGGAGATCTCCGCTGTAATCCGGGAGAACCGCGAACTGATCGAGAGGTACTGGGATGAGCATTTCCGCGACTGAGCCGAGAGCGACGCGGATCGAGTTCCGCGCCGACAGCATGTGGGTCGATTTGGCGGACGGCCGGACCATCGGTGTGCCGCTCGCCTACTTCCCGCGCCTGCTCGCCGCGAACGACGAGCAGCGCGCCCGCTACGTCATCTCCGGCGGCGGTACCGGGCTCCACTGGGACGAGCTCGACGAGGATGTCTCCGTCCGTGGCCTGCTCCTGGGCATCGGCGATCAGCTGCGTCACGATGACGAGACCCACCGCGCGGCGTCTTGACGGATGCCCGAGGAGGATCGGTGACTGAGCTCGGACAGAGGGATGGAGGCGGCGGTCACGCAGCGGAGCCCGTCGCAGCCAGCGAGGATCCGAACGCCCCGATCATCGTCGACGCGCCGCCGGAAGTACGGGAGTTCGGCGTCGTCGAGCTCAAGGGGAGCAGAGGTGGCAAGCTGTGGGAGCTCCTCGACGACCTCGGCTTCCTTCGCTTCTGGCCCTGAGCTTCGGGGGACGGCGCCGAGGCAGGCGCCTCTCGCGACTCCACCAGCTGAGCTACGAGAACAGCAGCGCCTCGAGGCGGGCGAGAACGCCGGTGAGGACTTCGTCGGGGAGCTTCGCGATCTTCGCGGCGCGGCGCTCGCGCCAGTCGAAGCTTTTCAAATGATCCGACAGCACCGCTCCCGAAATCTCGAGGCCCGGCGGGATCTCGACCTCGAACGGGTAGCCCTTCACCTGGCTCGTGATCGGGCACATCACGGCGAGGCCGACCTTGGCGTTGTACGAGGCCGGGCTCACGACCAGGGCCGGGCGGCGCCCCCGCTGCTCGTGCCCCGCGGCCGGGTTCATGTCGATCCATACGGCGTCGCCGCGATCCGGGACGAAGCGCCTCACCAGGCTTCCCTCCCGACGGCGGCCCCGGTGTCGGACTCGACGTGCGCGTTCTTCTTGGTGACGCCCGCGAGAAGATCGTCGAGCCGGAGCCTCGTCTCCCGCCGCGGGCGGACGACGATCCCGCCGTCCTCGACGACGACGTCCACCGCCGAGCCCTCCTCGATCCCGACCTCCGCGGCGAAGGGGCGCGGGATGCGCACCGCCAGGCTGTTCCCCCACTTCTGGACGTTGGCTTCCATCCGTGCCTCCTGTATCTACATTGGATATACTCATCCGGGCGGGCGAAATCAAGGCCTGGCCCGCGGTCGCGGCACGCGCGGTCCAGGCGGCATGAAGCAGTCGGCCGCGCCCCTTTCGATCAGAGGCAGTCGGGATCCGCGAAGTCCGCGGTGACGCGGAACGCGGTGCCCGTAGGCGTGCTCGGCACGGTCGTGATCGCCTCCATGCAGGTCGAGGTCGTGCCGTGGACGATCGAGATGACGTTCGTCGATCCCGCTACGTAGCCCGACGCGGCGGGGGTGAAGCTCCCGAGCGCGACGGCGGAGTTGCCGCAGTCGCAGTGCGGACCGTCCGCCGAGCCCCAGTCGCCGAAGGTGACGCCGTTGAGCTGGAACGTCATCGCGTTGTCGGCGGCGGTGCACGCGTGCCGGATCCCGACCTGGACGCCGACCGCGGTCGGGACCGCGCCGCTCGGGATGGTGTCCGTGAACGTCGCCTGGAGCGTGCTGCCGTCGCCGTGGCGGTAGTTGGCCTCGGCGCAGCAGTCGGTGGAGAGCCAGCCGGTCGTGCTGGTGAACGGGACGTCGAACACGACCTGCCCCGGGGCGCAGGCGCAGGCGTCGCAGCCGTCGCCGGGATCCGTGTCCCCGTCGTCGCACTCCTCGTCGCCGGTCGGGATCCCGTCGCCGCACTCGTCGTCCGTGTCGGAGTCGGTGTCCGTGTCCGTATCGGAATCGGTGTCCGTATCGGAATCGGTGTCCGGTCCGGCATCGGAGTCGGAGTCGGAGTCGGTGTCAGTGTCGGAATCGGTGTCCGTGTCGGAGTCGGAGTCGGAATCGGAGTCCGTGTCGGAGTCGGAATCGGAGCCGTCGTCCTCGCTCTGACTAACCGCCGCCTTCGCGCAGCCGAACAGGACGGCAACACTAAACGCCACTACGCACAGGGTTCTCATCGCGCCTCCGGGACCCATTGTACATCAGACCGATCCGGCGCCGTCACTTCGGCTGGGCGGCGAGCTGACTATTGATATCGACGATCATTTCGGAATCGACGACGCGCACGAGCCGCGGCCAGTCGACGCTCGACGCGCGGCCGTGATCCTTGGCGTAGAACGGCGCCGCCGGATCGGTCGAGTACAGCTCATAGTGAACATCGAGCGACGTCGAGCTCGCACCGGTCCCGGTTTTCCCCGCGTCCTCGCTGCCCGGGTTGTACTTCACGACCGCGACCTTCAGGAGGTACAGCCCCTCCGAGGGCTGGAACTCGGTTGCCGTCGTGATGAGGCTCGCGTTGTACCCGGCGTCCTTGAGCGCCGCGATGATGTTCGTCTGGTGGAACTCGCCGAGCTGGTTGAGCTGGTTCTGCTCGTCCGGCGTCTTGCCCTCGAGGCCGCGGTCCAGGAGGACCACGAACGTGATCGGCTTGCCGTCCGGCGTGGTCGGAGCCTTCGGGGCCCCGCCGCCGCACGCGAAAACCGCCGCTGCCGCGAGGGAGATAAGGGTCAAGAGGGCGAACAGAGTCTTCTTCGTCATGGAATGTCTCCTTCGTAAGAGTGCACCTGTTTTCCGCGGAGCGCCCCGAGTTGTCAAGGACGGGGGTCGGTCCCTCTCAGCGCTCGATCCCGTACCAGTCGTCGCGCTCCTTCGCGATCGTCTCGATCTCCTCATGCGAATAGATCTGGCCGCGGCCGGCACAGAACGGCTTGACGACCCTTTAACGGTCGCCGTTCGCGAAATGGCGAGGTCGCCGGCGCCGCCGCCGCTCCGCCAGGCCCGCCGCCACCGCGATCCGGGGAAATCGCCGTGATTTCGCGCGCGCGATTTTGGCGCGAGGTTTGCTCTCACGGCCGCGCCAGGCGGAGATGGCGAAGCGCAAGAACAACGATCGCGGCTACAAGCTGCTGTTCTCCTACCCGGAGATGGTGCGCGATCTCCTCGTCGGGTTCGTCGACGAGGAGTGGGTGCGGCTCCTCGATTGGGAGACGCTCCAGCACGTCGGCGGCACGTTCGTCTCCGACGACCTGCGCGAGCGCGAGGACGACATCATTTGGCGCGTGCGTTTCGCCGATCGGCAGGAGTGGCTGTACCTGTACGTGATCCTCGAGTTCCAGTCCACGGTGGACCGCTTCATGGCGGTGCGCCTGGCGACCTACGTCGGTCTGCTCTACCAGGATCTCGTCCGGACCAAGCAGCTCACGCCCGAACGCAAGCTTCCACCTGTCCTGCCGATCGTCCTCTACAACGGCGAGGGGCGTTGGAGCGCTCCCACCGATGTCCGCGCGCTCGTTGCATCCGCGCCGGCGAGCGTCACGCGCTACGCCCCGCGCCTGCGTTATCTGGTCATCGACGAACGCCGGCTGGCCATGTCCGCGGAGCCGGAGAGCCGCAACCTCGCCGCAGCGCTGTTTCGTTTGGAGCGAAGCCGCGACGATGGTGATATATTGAGAGCGGTTCGCGACTTGGCGGCGTGGCTCGCTGCGCCGGGGCAAGCGGAGCTGCGCCGATCTTTCGGGATGTGGGTGCGGCGCGTGATCGAAGACGTCGGATCCGAGCCGATCGTGGCGGAGGATCTTGCAGAGGTGGTGCCGATGCTCGAAAACCGCATGCGAGAGTGGAAAACCCGTTGGCGCGCGGAGGCTCGCGTTGAAGGGCGGGCCGAAGGTCGGGCCGAAGGTCGGGCCGAAGGTCGGGCCGAAGCTCTTCGGACCGCGTTGTCGATGCTCGTCGAGCAGAGATTCGGTCGAATGCCGAAGGCGCTTCGAGAACGTATCGAATCGGCCGACGAAAACGACTTGCGGCGGTGGACCTCTCGCGTGCTCGGCGCCGCGAGCACGGACGACGTTTTCGCAGGCTGAGCGCGTCAGACCACATTCATCTTTCGATCCCGTACCAGTCGTCGCGCTCCTTCGCGATCGCCTCGATCTCCTCGCGCGAGTGGATTCGGCCGCAGCCGGCGCCGGGGCAGCAGGCCTTTACGACCTTGTACCAGGCGGCGGCGTCGAGGTTCTCGGTCCAGAACGGCCACGTCGCGCACTGCTTGGGCCGCGCCGGGTAGGCACGGCAGCGGCCGTCTGCGTCGAGGAGCACACAGTCGCCGGGCCGGAGGAGCAGGTGCAGGCTGCCGTCCGCGTCGATCTGGCAGAAGCGCGCGTAAAAATCGCGCTCGTCCATCCCGAGGTGCGCCGCGATCGCGACCGCGTCCCTTTCGGTGAGGTAGACGTAGGCGTGCGCGCCGTGCGTCCGGCAGCAGGCGCCGCACTCGGTGCACTCGAACGCGAGCCCCTTGTCGTACCAAGCGCCGCCCATGATCGCTCACCCCTCCGCGAGCCGCTCGAGATCCGTGCGATCGAGGCGGAAGGTGGTCCACTCGTCCATCGGTTTGGCGCCGAACGCGCGGTAGAACTCGATGGCGCTCCGGTTCCAGTCGAGCACCGACCACTCCATGCGGCCGCAACCGCGCTCGACGGCGATCCGGGCGAGGGCGAGGAACAGCGCCTTGCCCGCGCCCGAGCCGCGGGCGCCCGGGGTCACGTAGAGATCTTCGATGTAGAGGCCCGGGCGGCCGGTCCACGTGGAGTAGTTGAAGAAGTACAGGGCGAACCCCACGATCTCGCCGCCTCGCTCGGCCACGAGGCAGCCGAACGGCGGCGGATCCGCGGCGAGCTGCGCGGCGAGGTTCGCCGGGGTGTTCTCGACCGCGTCCGGGGCGCGCTCGAACGCCGCGAGCTCGCAGACGAGCCCGTGGATCGTCGGGGCGTCGGCCGCCGTCGCAGGTCGGATCGCGCACGTCACGGCTTCGCCTCCCCGAGCGCCGTGCGCACGAGCCCGGCCGCGAGATCGATCGCCGCGTCGAGGCGTGAGGGATCACCCCCGCCGCATTGGGCCAGATCCGCGGTGCCGCCCCCCTGGGCGCCGAGCGCCTCGGCCGCGGCCTTCAGGATCGGCCGCACGTCGAGCGCCAGCTCCTGGGCGCGGGCCACGACGAGCGCCGCCTTGCCCTCGTGTGCCGCGCCGACGACGGCGATGGCCCGCGGCTCTCTCCGGATCGACGTCGCGAGGATCTTGACCGCCTTGACGTCGCGCTCGGAGACGACCCTCGCGACGAGCCTGCCTTCGCCTAAGGGCTCGGCCTTCGAGAGGAGCGCCTCGGCCTCGAGCTCGGCCAGGCGATCCGCAAGCTCCGCGCTGCGCCGCTTGAGCTCCTTCATCTCCGCGAGCGCCGCGTCCGCCCAGTCCGGCAGATCGTCGACCCCGGCGCCGGTCTTGGCGCTCAACGCCTCCAGGATCCCCGCGAGCCGCGCCGTCTCCTCGAGGACGCGATCGCCGGCGAAGAGCTCCACGCGCACCGCGTCGCGCACCTTCTCGAGCCGGCCGAGCCGGATCGCGCCGATCTCGGCCGTGCGATCCACGTGGGAGCCGCAGCACGCGCTCTCGCCGAGCCCCTCGATCGCCACGATCCGCAGCGCCCCTTCCTCGCGCACCATCGCCTCGCCCACGCGCCGCGCCCGGCCGCTCTCGAACGCGATTCGGACCGGGCGATCTTCGCGCACGACGGCGTTGGCCGCGCGCTCGAGCTCCCGGATCCGTTCGGCGTCGAGCCCGCCGCCCTCGAGGTCGACGGTCGTGACGCGCTCACCGAGGTGGAACCCCACGGTCCGCGCGCCGAAGCGCGCCGCCGCCAGCGCCGACACGACGTGCTGCGCCGTGTGCTGACACGAGAGATCCTTTCGCCGCGCGGCGTCGACGGCGCACCGGACGGCCCCGCTCGGCGCCTCGGCGAACCCCTCGACGACATGGACGATCTCCTCGCCCTCCTCGAGCACGTCGACCACGCGCCCGCCTCCCAACGTCCCCCGATCACAAGGCTGGCCGCCGGCGGCCGGGAAGAAGGCTGTACGATCGAGCACCACGAGCCACGCGTCGCCGCGCTTCTCGGCGCGCAGCACGGCCGCGTCGTGCTCGAGGAGCGAAGGGAAGGTCCAGAAGAGGCGTGTCGTCGCGGCAGTCATGGATCGCGAGGCCGCGCTACTTGTCGCAGCGCCCCGGGAAATGGGCGCGGATCTCGGGCGCCTCGCGCATGGCGGTGACGAGCACCCGGGCGCCCATCTTCAGGAGATCGGCGGTCGCGCGCGTGTAGCCGGTCGGCGGCGCGCCGAGATCCGCGAAGCCGTTCTCGTCGCCGCGCACGGTCTCCCAGTTGTGGAACAGGCGCCCCCACTCGCCCTGCAGGACCTCCTGCACGCGGCTGTTCCCGTTGCGCGGGTACCAGTAGAGGTCGTGGTACGTGACCGACGCGAGGTACGACCACGGCGCGAGCCACGTCTTGAGCGACCACTCCACCGGCCCCTTGAGCGGGCCCCAGTAGATGAGGTGCTGCATCTGCGCCGCGAACGTGAGGTCGTCGGTCGGCTTCCGGAAGTTCCAGTTCTGCTCGGCCGCGGCCTTGTCGCCGACGATCTCGATCTCCCGCGGATCCCCGCAGCCGAGCCCGAGGTCGTGGGCGAGCCGGATGAACTTGATGTCGAGCGGATCGAAGCCCATCAGCTTCGCGGCCACGGCGTCGATCGCGACCTGATCCGCCGACGCGAGCAGGACGTTCTTCACGTGCGGCCGCATGCAGCGCGGGCCGGGGCCGTCGCCGGCGAACGTGCCGTCCATCACCGCGAACACGCCGCGGTGGATCTTCTTCTGGATCATGAGCAGGTCGACGAGCGTCTCGTGGATCACCGGGTGGGTCCAGTGCCGCTTCTCGTTGAGCAGGCCGCCGAAGGCGTTCTTCATGGCGCCGGTGGTCGTCGTGAAGATGTGCGTCTTCACCGTGGGCAGGTGCAGGATGTTCTCGCCGATGAACCGCTTGGGGATCGAGAAGCCGTCCTTGTACACGTCGTTTAGGGCGAGGAACTTGTCGGCGACATCGCCCACCGCGTCGCGCACCGGGATCCACTCCTCGCCCTCGTAGAGGTGGACGTTGCGCAGGCCGTAGTGTCGGAGGACGTCGATCTGCTTGTTCTCGCGCTCGCCGAGGTGCGCGTCGATCACGACCGTGCGGTTGTGGCAGCCGTGGACGAGCGCGGGGTCGTAGCCGTCGCGGAGCATCGCCGCGATCACGCCGTCGAGCTGCCACGGCGTCGTGGAGCTGCCCGGGAAGAAGAAGTGCCAGCTGATGTTGATCTTGAGCGCCGTGTCCGCGTCCTTGGAGAGGACGTCCTGGTAGCCGGCGAGGTTCATCAGCTCGTGGGTGTCGCGCCGCACCGTGGCCGGGCCCGTCGTCAGCACCGCGACCTTGGATTTCGTCATGGGGACCTCCTCCCGCGCTGAACGAGTATAGCACCGCCGCTATTTCCCGCGCCCGCTCTCGTTCACGATCATGCGCGCCGCCATGTAGCCCGACACCTGGGCCATGCCGACGCTGTGCGCGGGCCAGGTCCAGGCGCCGGCCATGTAGAGGCCGTCGATATCCGTGGGGATGTCCATCCGCGCGTGCTGCTCGGGCGTGAAGTTCCAGCCGTACGGCACGCCGTCGTGGTTCAGGGTGAACGACTCGATCGTGCGCGGCGTCATGCCGACCTCGACCTCGATGTGCTCGCGCAGCCCCGGGAGCACGCGCTCGGCCATGAGGATCAGCGCGTCCATCATCTTCCGCTTCTGCGCCTCGTACGCCGGGCCCGGCTCGGGCCACAGCGCCTTGTTGGAGTAGGTGTTGATGGTCACGACCGACTTGCCCGGCGGCGCGTAGAACGGATCGTCGAGGTTGGAGTAGAGCGTCACCGACTCGAAACCCTCCTCGTACCGCCCCGCCATGGCCGCGTCGTACATCGCGTTCGCGTCGAGGCTCGTGTTCACGAAGATCTCGTAGTCGCGCACGCCGAAGTGCTCGATCGGCACGTCCAGCCCGAGGTACACGCCGACCAAGGAGTTGCTCGGCTCCATCTCCTCGAGCTTGCGCAGCATCTTGCGCGGCGTGTTCTCCCTGCCCACGAGCCGGTAGAACGTCTGGTACGGATCCGCGTTCGACACGACGTACGGCGCCGTGAACCGCTCGCCCGCCTCGGTCTCCACGCCGCCGACCGCACCGTCCTCGACGAGGATCCGGCTCACGCGCGAGTCCGTCATGACGGTCCCGCCGAGCTCGGCGATCCGCGCGGCGTAGGCGTCGGAGAGCGCCTGCGAAGATCCCTTGATCTGCCACGCGCCGTTGATGAGGTAGCCGTAGTTCGCGGCGAGGTAGATGATCGCCCACTGCTTCCGCGGCGGCGGCCCGTGGTAGTTCCAGAACTGGGACGCGACCGCCTTGATCTCCGGATCCTCGAACGTCTCGTCGAGCACCTCCTCGAGCGTCGCTACCCGGTACTTGAACAGCGTGCGCTGCCGGAGCGGCAGGGCGAGCTTGGTGAGCATCGCCTTGACCGGGTTGCCGAGGTACAGGGTGCGCAGCTCGCTGATCTCGTCGTGCACGCGGGACATGAGATCCCGGAACTTCTCGGCCCCGTCGGCCTCGTCGGGCCAGCGCGCGGAGAGCGCGGCGACGTACTCGTCCTCGCCCGCCGGGGAGGTGAACTCGAACCCGGGGAAGATGGAGCGGCCGAGATCCGGGATGCGGATCAGCTCGACCTTGTCCCGGATGCCCGCCTGCTCGAGCAGCGTGAACAGGAGCGCCTTCTCGCGGCCGCCGCCCACGGACATCTCGTGCAGCGCCGCGTCGAACTTGAAGTCGCCCCGCTCGAACGACGTGGTGCAGCCGCCGACCTTGTAGTGCTGCTCGAGGAGCAGGACGTTCATCCCCCTCGCCGCCATGTGGGTCGCGGCCGAGAGCCCGCCCATGCCTGCGCCCACGACGATCGCGTCGTAGTCGGTCGCCTTCTGATCGCTCTTCTGGACCGCGGAGCAGCACGTGCAGGCGAAGGCCGCGGCGAGCGCCGCGAGCGCGAGCGGGCGTGGGTTCTGCACGGGGTCGGGGCTCCTTCTCCTCAGCGTCTCGGCCGGATCCCCCAAAGAGAGCTTCATAGCACGAAGAACGCCCCGTCACCCCCCACATTCTTGCCTTTGCAGCGCCGTTCGTAAAAAGATGAACGGGAATGGCGCGCTGCGGCCCGGCGTTGCGCGCGGGGAGGACCTTTGGGCCGTACGACCGATCGCGAGCTGCTCGTGCCGCTCGAGAAGGACGCCGACGAGAAGCCGCTCAAGCGGTACGCCGATCCGGTCGCGCTCGCGGCCGGGGCGAGCGGCGTCATCGCGATCCTCGTCGGCGCGCTCCTCCTGCCGATGATCGCCGCCGCGGTCGAGGAGCCGACCCCGAGGAGCGCGGCGCAGCCGTTCGAGTACGTCGAGGCGAGGCTCCTCAAGCTCGGCGAGATCAAGGACGAGAAGGAGCTCCCGGATCGCATCGTGCCGGCGCTGCCGACCGCCCCCGAGGAGATCCTGCCGCTCGACGCGGACGAGAACAAGGAGGTGGTCGACGATCCCGACAAGGTGGAGAACCAGCCCGACGCGGTGACCGACGACCAGCTGCGGCAGGTGTTCGACAAGGCGCGCGCCTTCGCCGAGATCCAGGACGACTATGTGCCCGAGGGCGCGCCCGACGGCGTGCCGGACGGCGACGTCACGGATCCCGCGCTCGCCTCGATCGGCAACACGTACGCGCACAAGCTGATGCGCGTGTTCGCGGATCGGCTCGTCTACCCGACGCTGCTCTCGGACGAGGAGCTCCGGCGGCTCAAGGCGAAGGTGCACTTCACGGTCGACGTCGACATGGTCATCACGGATGTCGAGCTCGTCTCGAAGTCGGGCAACGCGATGTTCGACGACGCCGTGATGAACGCGATCGACAAGGTGCGCGCCGAGGTGCGCAACCTCCCGGCCCCGCCCGAGGCGATCGCGCCGATCGTCTTCGGCGGCGGTGTGAACCTCACGTTCAACGGCGCGGACGCGCTCGAGCCGTGATCGCGCCGAAATTTCCTTTCCCTGCCGCGCGTCTGGTATCGTGCGGATCGGATCAGGGAACGAGCGAGGTGTGCCGATGAAGCGCGTTTCAATCATGCTTGCCGCGGCGGTGCTCGCGGCGTGGGCCGTGACGGCGTTGCGCCCCGGCGCCGCGGAGTCGCAGCAGGGATCCGAGAAGAAGGGCGACCTGCCGCTGCCGGCCCTGGTCGACAACGCGCCGCTCGAGGTCACGCTCTGGGGCGGCATCCGGGACCTGTACAAGATCGCGGTGCCGCGCCCGCTCGGCCCCGACGCGTCCGCGGCCGAGGCGCAGTCCGTGCAGGTGAACGACTTCAAGCTGTCGAGCCTGTTCGAGGTGCTCGACGAGAAGTCGTACATCGCGGATCTCACCGCCGAAGGGATGTCGATCGACAAGGATCCGTGGGTGCAGATCGGCGCCCAGGGCGTCTCCAAGTGCCAGGTGAAGAAGGGCGCCGGGGTGGAGCTCCTTTGCCGGCTGTTCGAGGTGCCGCGCGGCGGCACGCCGGTGCTCGAGAAGAGCTACGCCGGCGGCGCGGAGGAGCTCCGCTCGCTCGTGCACCAGTGGGTGAACGAGGTGATCGGCTACTTCACGGGCGAGAAGGGCGTGTTCGGCACGCGGCTCGCGTTCTCACGGCGCACCGGCCCGAGCTCGAAGCAGATCTTCACCGCGGACTGGAGCGGCGGCGGCCTGGCGCGGGTCACGCGCAACGAGTCGATCAACATCCTGCCCGCGTTCGGCCCGGGCGGATCGGTCTACTACACCTCGTTCGTGGAGCGCGCGCCGTTCCTCTACCGCACCGGGCAGCGCGAGGCGGTGCTCTCGGAGCCGGGGCTCAACATGGGCGCCGCGTTCCACGGCGACAGGATGGCGGTCGTGCTGTCCAAGGGCGGCAACCCCGACATCTACGTGGGCAACGCGGACGGAACGGGGATGAAGCGCGTGACGGACTCGGGCGCGATCGACGTGTCCCCTTCGTTCAGCCCGGACGGCTCGCAGATCGCGTTCGTGTCGGATCGCCACGGGTCACCGCAGATCTTCGTCATGGGCGCCGGCGGCGGCGGCGCGAAGCGGGTCACGTACAAGGGGTCGTACAACCAGACGCCGAGCTGGTGCCCGCGGCCCGGCTCCAACCTGATCGCGTTCACGGGGCGCGACGGCGGCACCTACGACATCTTCACCGTGGACGCCGGGAGCGGCCAGATCCGGCGGCTCACGCAGAAGCAGGGCCGCAACATGGATCCGGCGTTCGCGCCGGACTGCCGCGCCGTGGCGTTCCACTCCTCCCGCGGCGGCATCTTCGTCTCGAACCCCGAGGGGCTGAACCAGAACATGGTGATCCCGGGGGACGCCGACACCATCAAGTGGTCGGCGAAGTAGGTGCGCAGCGAACCCTTGGCGCACGAGGTTCCCGTCTGCTAGGATCCTTTCTGGACAGGAGGTCGCGCGCCATGACGGAAATCGTGTTCGTGGTTGAGGAGGCCGCCGAGGGAGGGTTCCTCGCGCGGGCGGTGGGCGAATCGATCGTGACAGAGGCCGACTCGCTCGGCGAGTTGCGCGACCAGGTCCGAGACGCGGTGCGCTGCCACTTCGAAGACGCCGAACGTCCCAGCGCCATCCGCCTCCATTTCGTCCGAGACGAAGTCTTCGCGGCATGAAGCTGCCCCGAGACGTTTCAGGACACGACCTTCAACGGGCGCTCGCGGCGCTTGGCTACGCGCCGTCGCGACGGACCGGCAGCCACGTCCGCCTCACGACGCAGCGAGGCGGACAGCACCACGTCACCGTGCCGGCCCACGCGGCTCTGCGCGTCGGGACGCTCGCCGCGATCCTCGACGAGGTCGCTCGTCATCACCGGACGAGCCGCGACGAGATCGCCGCGCTGTTGTTCGGAGCGTGAACGTCGCCGCGGTTCAGCGGCGTTCCAGACACAGGATCCCGTAGCCGTCCGTCCGGGTGACTCCCGGATCCAAGAGCGGCGCGCCGCCGTTCCACGGGATCGTGGCGGGCCAGAGCGCGGGCGGCTCCGCGACGAGCGCGAAGCCGGGGTGCGCGGCGAGGAACGGCGCGAGGTGGTCCGCGCACTCTTCGGGGAGCACCGAGCAGACCGCGTACACCAGCCTCCCGCCCGGCCGCACGAGCCGCGCCGCGCGGTCGAGGAGCGCGCGCTGCAGGCCGGCGAGCGCCGTGACGGATCCGGGTTCGAGCCGCCACCGGATCTCGGGCCGGCGCCCGAGGGTGCCGGTGCCGGAGCACGGCGCGTCGAGCAGCACGCGATCGAACGGCGCCTCGAACGGCGGGTCGTCGACCGCGAGATCGCACGCCGCGGTCACCGCCTCGAACCCCTGCCGGCCGAGCTCGAACGCGAGCCGCTCGAGCTTCGCGGGTTGCTTGTCGACCGCATACGGCGCGCCGCCGCCCGCGATCTGCGCGATCAGCGCCGTCTTGCCGCCCCTTCCAGCGCAGGCGTCGAGGATCCGCTCTCCGGAGCGCGGATCGAGCGCGGCGACCACGAGCCCGGCGCCCTCGTCCTGGTGCGCGGCGAGCCCCTCCTCCTCCAGCGCCCGCGCCGCACAGCGGTCCGCGGCGTCGATCGCCCATGGGAGGTACAGCCCGGCTGCGGCGCCGTCGCTGAGCCGCGCGCGGGCCTTCGCCGGATCGATGCGCACCGTGTTGATCCGCAGCGTGCGCCGCGAGGGTTCGTTGAACGCCCGGCCCATGGCGATCGCCCGATCCCTGCCGTGGGCCGCGTAGAGCCGCGCGTAGAGCCAGGGCGGCAGGCCGAGCGCCAGCGCGGGATCGGGCGCGGACGCGGGATCCGGGGCCTTGAGCGCGGCGCGATCCGCGGCGAGCTTGCGCAGGACCGCGTTGGCGAAGCCCGCGAGGCCCTTGCCCCGGGCGCGGCGTATCGCGAGAACGGCCTCGTTCAGCGTCGCGTGGGCCGGCACCCGGTCGAGGTAGGCGAGCTCGTAGGCGGCGACGCGCATCGCGTCGCGGGCGATGGGGTCGAGGCCGTCGAGCCCCCGCGCCGAGGCGCCGTCGAGCAGGTGATCCAGCCACGGCCGGTGCCGCAGCGCGCCGTACACGAGCTCGGTGGCGAGAGACGCGTCCCGGGTGTCGGCGACGCCCTTCAGCTCCGCCTCGAGCGCCGCGGCCGCGAACGCGCGCTCCCGCTCCACGCGGCCGAGCACCTTGAGGGCGATCCTGCGGGCGCCGGGCAAGGCCTCAGCCCGTGATGAAGCGCATGATGTCGTTCCGCGTCGCGAACAGCATCAGCGCGATGAGGAGGGCGAGGCCGACGAGCATGATCCGCTCCTTCAGCTTGCGGCTGAGCGGGCGGCGGATCACCGCCTCGACCGCGATGATCAGGATCTGGCCGCCGTCGAGGATCGGGATCGGCAAGAGGTTGATGATGCCGAGGTTCAGGCTGATGAGCGCCATCATCCAGATGAACGGCACGGCGCCCTCCTGCCCTGCCATGCCGGCGAGCTGGCCTATCATGAGCGGCCCGCCGATGCTCTCGAGCGAGACCTCGCGCCGGAAGAGCAGCTTGAAGCCGATCGCGATGAGCCGCATGCCTTCCCGCGTCTCGGCGATCGCGTAGCGGATCGCGCCCGAGAGGCGGGCCGGGTTGTCGATCCGCGAGTCGACGAACGGCATGTGCACCGAGAAGCCGTTGACGTAGGCGTCCTGCGCCACGCCGAGGTCCTTCTTCTTGCCCGCCGGGACGAACGTGAGCCGGTACGGCCGCGAGAAGAGCTCGCCCTGGCGGCTCCACGCGAGCGCGTGGCAGATGTCCGGCGCCGCCCCGAGCCCGCGCTCGATCTGGACCGCGCCCTCGAGATCGCCGTCGAGCGTGAGGAGCCTGTCGCCGCGCCGGAGGCCGATCCTCGCGGCCGGGCCGTCCGGCTCGACGTGCGCGACGAAGTCGCCGGGCTCGAGCGCCCCGATCCTGGCGAGCCCCTTGGCGCCGTACGGGACCTCGACGCGGGCGATCACCGGCTGCGCCGCGTAGTCGGCGTCGTCGAACGGCGCCTCGGCGTCGGGTTTCAGGTGGCGCACCGCGAGCTCGATCGTCCGGCCCGCGGCCTTCGCCACGGCGCGGGACGCGTCGGCGAACCTCTCGATCCTCGCGCCGTCGATCGCCTCGATCCTGTCGAACGTCCGGAGGCCGGCCAAGGCCGCGGGGCTTCGCGGGTCGTCGATCCCGACCACCGGCGCGACGTACGCGGCGTACACGCCGATCTGCCCCACCGTCTCCTTCTCCGACGGGACGACGACCGAGCGCCGGACGGCGGACGGCGTGATGGTGCGCCGGATCGGGCGGCCGTCGCGCACGAGCTCGATCTCCAGCGCGCGGCCCGGCTGCGGCGAGACGATCGCGACGACCTCGTCGAACGACTCGACCGGCTCGCCGTCGATGGCGGTGATTCGGTCGCCGGGCTCGAGGCCGGCCGCCGCGCCCGGCATGCCGGGCACGACGAAGCCGACGTCCGGCGGTGCGACGCGGTCGATGGTCAGCCCGACCCCGAAGTGCAGGAAGAGCGGGAAGATCAGGTTCATGAAGGGACCGGCGGCGATGATGCAGAACCGCTGCCAGCGCGGCTTGTCGGTGAACGCCCGGCCGGCGTCCTCGGCCTTGACGACCTCGCCCGGATCCTCGCCGAGCATCTTCACGTAGCCGCCGATCGGCACCGCGCTCACGCGGTAGTCGGTCTCTTTGCCGCGGAACCCGAGAAGCCGCGGGCCGAAGCCGAGGGAGAAGACGTGCACCTTGACCTTGAACAGCTTGGCGACGAGGAAGTGCCCCCCTTCGTGGACGAAAACGAGCACGCCGATTAGGAGAACGAAATAGAAGACATAGGCTACGATTGTCATCCGGGGAACTTATCACACGGCGGGCAAAGGACAACCGCCGGGCCGGCGCGCAGGCTTTGACTTTCTCGCCAAAGACGAGCAAAACTTTGGTTTCGAGAGGCGACGCCGATCCGCATCGACAAGGGAGATTTCGCCATGACCACGGTGCGTTCGCTCCTGCCCATATGGTTCTCCGTCGCGTCGATCCTCGTCGCGTGCGAGATCGATCAAGGAAAGATCGATCTTTGGAAGACCACGGAGAACGGCCCGAAGAAGCTCGCGGGCGCCTTGATCGACCCCGAGCAGCCTCTGGAGGTCCGGGTCAAGGCCGCGATCGCGCTGGTCGAGATCAAGAACTGGGAACTGTATCGCGAGTCGTTTCAGAAGATGGAGAAGGGCGACGCGCAGAAGGTGATAGCCGGGCTCGCGCCCGAGCTCGCGCGCATCTCGAAGTCCGAGAGCCCGGGACAGCCCGAGAGGTCGCTCGCGAAGAAGCAGATCGACGCCAAGGACGGCCTCTACCTGCTGCTCGACTTCGCCGGGCCCGAGAACCGCGACGCCGTCGAGAAGCCGCTCATCGCCTGGTGCGTCGAGGGCAACTACAACATCCGGGCGATGGCCGGGTACAACATCCGGACCATCGTCAAGAAGATCGGGGGCCCGGCGGCGCAGGCGCTCACCGAGCTGCTCGACATGGATCAGATCGCGATCGAGCCGATCGCGAAGCTGATCCGCGACGTCGGCGACGCGCCCGCGCCCGCCATGGCCTCCGAGCACGTCGCCGCGCAGCTCCGGGGGAACGTGCCCGAGATCAAGGAGACGCACCTCATCGCCGCGGCGGTCGTGGGCGGCGAGGGCGTGGCCAACGCGCTGCTCGACCTCGCGACGACGAAGGAGCTCGACGCCGAGCTGCAGCGGTTCGCGCTGCGCGCCTACTCGCAGTCGATCGAGAGCGGCTACATCAAGCCGGACGCGACGCAGATGGGCCGCCTGTTCGCCATGGCGGAGAACGAGGAGTACGACAAGTTCCAGCGCGAGGAGACCTACCTGACGCTCGCCCAGGCCGGCGGCAAGGCCGACGTGGCGCGGGTCGCGAAGCTGCTCGAGAGCGACGAGTTCTTCTGGCGGCTCGTGGGGGTGCGGTGCATCCTGCGCATGGACGGGGAGGGGCAGCTCGCGACGGTGCTGCGGTCGAAGGGGCTCGCGACCGATGCCGAAGAGGTCGACGAGGTGATCGGCTGGATCGCCAAGTTCCCGAAGCTCACGCCCGCCGTGCGCGCCCTACTCGAGGGCGGCGACGTCTTCGCCAAGGGCGTCGCGGTCTACGTGCTCGGCATGAAGGGCGACAAGGCGGCGGACGTTCCCGCGCTCGAGAAGCTCGCGGCGGACAAGACGAAGCTGCCGAAGGGGTTCGACCACGCCACGCTGGGCGACGCGGCAAAGGCCGCCCTCGAGAGCCTGGCAAAGATGAAAGGTTGACGAGCGATGACGACGCGATCGACCACGACGAAGAAGACGCTCCAGAGCTTCCACGCGCGCGACTCGCTGTGGACCGCGTTCACGAAGCACTCGGAGGAGATGGACTGCTCCGTCGACTACCTCGTGAACGAGGCGATGCGGCTGTACGCGTCGACGCACGGTTTCCTGGTCGATCCCACCGGGGTGGGCGAGGCGCCCGCCGCCGACGCCACGCCGAGGCCGGTCGCCGCCCCGAAGGCGCCGTCCGCCCAGCACCCGTCGGGCACCGGGCTGCCGAGACCCGCGACGCCGACGATGCGCGAGAAGCCGATGTCCTCCCCGACCGTGCCGCTGCCCCGTCCGGGCGCCAAGCCCGCCGCGCCGACCGCGCCCGCCACCCCGGCGAGCATGGGAGGTGCGCCGACGCTGCCCCGCCCGGGCGCCTCCGCCCAGGCGGCCGCTCCGGGACCGCCGCGCCGCACCTCGGTGCCGCCGCCGGCCCCCCCGCGCCCCGAGGAGCTCGGCACGGGCTCGGGCGTCCGCGGTTCGACCGGCGCGGGCGCCGCGAAACCGAGGCTCACCCTGATCTTCCAGGGCCGCAAGCTCACCGTTGCGCAGGATCAGTTCATCATCGGCCGGGGGTCCAAGACGTCGGACCTCGCCATCAAGGACGCCAACGTCTCCCGAAAGCATGCCGCGATCATCTTCCACAACGGCGCCTTCTACATGAAGGATCTCGGCAGCACGAACGGCGTCGAGTTCAACGGGAAGCCCGTCGATTCGAAGCGCATCGACGAGGGCGACGTGTTCTCGATCTGCGGGTACGAGATGCACTTCACCTACCAGGTCTGAGAGGCGGGCACGAGGCGGCCATCGCGGCGCCCGGCCGTCTCGGCGCCGTCCGAGCTGAAGGACACGGGAATACCGGCGACCGAGGAGCGTTCTAGCGGTCGGCTCGCGCAAGAGGCACAGGAGGACGGGCGTGATTCGAGTCGAACATCTCACCAAGCGCTTCTTTGCGGTGACGGCCGTCGACGACGTGTCGTTCGACGTGAGGCCGCACGAGGTCATCGGCTTCCTCGGCCCGAACGGCGCAGGGAAGTCGACGACGCTCAAGGTGCTCACCGGGTACCTCACCGCGACCGCGGGGACCGTGGCGATCGACGGCCACGACGTGTTCGTCGAGCCCGAGGCGGTCAAGAGGATCATCGGCTACCTGCCGGAGAACGTGCCGCTCTACCCGGAGATGCGGGTCGAGGAGTACCTCTCGTACCGCGCAGCGCTCAAGCGCATTCCGCGGGGCCGGCGGCGCGCCGCGGTGGACTCGGCGATGGAGCGCTGCCGGATAGGCGACGTGCGGCGGCGCATCATCGGCCAGCTCTCCTAGGGGTACCGCCAGCGCGTCGGGCTCGCGGACGCCCTGGTCGCCGATCCGAAGCTGCTCGTGCTCGACGAGCCGACCATCGGGCTCGATCCGAACCAGATCCGCCAGGTGCGCGAGCTGATCGTCGAGCTCGGCAGGGAGCGGACCGTCATCCTGTCGAGCCACATCCTCCCCGAGGTGGAGGCGGCGTGCACGCGCGTCCTCATCATCGACAAGGGCCGGATCGTCGGGCAGGGCCGGCCGGAGGAGCTGCGCGCGGGGCTCGCGGGCGCCGCGGCGCGGATCTTCGTCGAGGTCGCGGATCCCGGGGGAGCGGCGCGAGCGGCGCTCGAGGCGGTCCCGGGTGTGCGCTGCGTGGAGCCCCTGGCCGCGCCCGAGGGGGGGCTGGCGGCGTTCAACGTGGACGCCGATCCGGGCGCCGACGTGCGCGGGCGGATCTTCGACGCCGCGGTCGCCGGCGGGTTCAAGCTCACGGGCCTGAGCTCGAAGAGCCTCTCGCTCGAGGACGTGTTCGTGCAGATCACGACCACCGAGGAGGACGCGCCATGAACATCTTCGCCCAGATGAAGCGCGAGTTCGCCGCGTTCTTCTACTCGCCGATCGCGTACGTGCTGCTCACGGCCGCGGCGGTCCTGAACGGCGTGGTGTTCCTCCTTATCATCGACTTCCTCTCCGATCCGCGGGCGCCGCACGGCGCGGCGATGCAGATGCTGTTCGGCGGCACCATCTTCTTCTGGATCATCGTCATCGTGCTCACGCCGCTCATCACGATGCGCTCCCTCGCCGAGGAGCGGCACTCGGGCACGCTCGAGACGCTGCTCACCGCGCCCATCGGCGACGTGCAGGTCGTGCTCGCCAAGTACCTCGCGGCCGTCGGGTTCTACGCCATCCTCTGGATCCCGACCCTCGCGTACCCGCTGCTCCTGTCGTTCTACTCGGAGCTCGATCTCGGCCCGATCCTGTCCGGCTACCTCGGGACGCTCGGCGTCGGGATGATGTTCGCCGCGGTCGGGCTGCTCGGCTCGTCGCTCACGCGCAACCAGATCATCGCGGCGCTCATCTCGTTCGGAGTGATCATGGTGATGTTCGTCATCGGGATCTTCGACTTCCTCGGCGGCGAGACGTCGCCCGACTCGGTCCTCCACTACGTGAACCTCTGGACGCACATGGAGGACTTCGGCCGGGGCATCGTCGACACGAGGCACCTCGTCTACTACGCCTCGGTCTCGGTGTTCTCGCTGTTCGCCACGGTCCAGATCGTGCAGCTCCGGAGGTGGCGGGGATGAGCGGCAACGAGCAGAAGACCAAGCCGACGGCGAGCGGCGGCGCGCGGGCGATCCGCGGATCCAACGCGGCGATCTCCGTGATCGTCGCCGGCGCGATCCTCGTCATGCTGAACTTCCTCGCCATGCGCCACTACGCCCGCGCCGACTGGACGTCCTCCGGGATGTACACGCTCTCGGACAAGACCGCGAAGACCGTCGGCGCGCTCGGGAAGGACGTGGAGATGCACGTCCTGTGGAGCCAGGGCGATCCGCGCTACGCGGACGTCAAGGAGGTCATCGACGGCTACGCCGCCCTCTCGGCGCGCGTGAAGGTCGAGGTGGTCGATCCCGACGTCAGCCCGGAGCGCGTGCGGATGATCATCGACAAGTACGGCGCCAAGGTCCAGGTGACGGAGCTCGGCCAGATGGGGATCGAGGCGGGCGTCTTCGTCGTCTCCGGCGGCAACGTGAAGTTCGTCGCGTCCAACGAGCTCGAGGACATGGGCGGCGAGATGTTCGACGAGGGCGGCGGCGGGGACGAGGGGCTGTCCGAGTTCAAGGCCGAGCAGCAGCTGACGTCCGCCATCCTCCGGGTGATCTCGGAGGAGCAGGCGACCGTGTGCTTCACCCAGGGCCACGGCGAGTGGGAGTTCGAGGGGTTCGGCCCGAGGGCGCTGCGCCACCTCAAGGACGCGCTGCGGCAGGACAGCTACAAGGTCGAGGCGATCACGACGGCCGGCGCGACCAAGGTGCCGGGGACGTGCGGGCTCGTGGTGGTGGCCGGGCCCGCGCGCGCGTTCATGGACGAAGAGGCCGCGCTGCTCGACCGCCACCTCGAGAGCGGCGGCCGCCTGCTCCTTTTGCTCGATCCCATCGTGGAGGGCGAGGCGCTCCTGCCCACCGGCCTCGAGGGGCTCGCGGCGAAGCGCGGCATCCGGCTCGACAACGACTTCATGCTCGAGACCGATCCCCGGCGGCTCGTCTCCGAGTCGCCGGTCACGTTCCTCGTCAGCGAGTTCACCGCCCACGACGCGGTCAAGGCGCTCGCCGTCCCGGAGTCCGCGGGCCGCGAGATCAGGGAGCAGCTCGGCGCCTACCCGGTCGTCGTCTCGGCCGCGCGGTCGCTCTCGGCCGTCGACGGGGGCGAGATCGTGGCCGACGTGCTCGCCAGGAGCTCGGCCGACTCGTGGGGCGAGACCGACGTGGCGAGCCTCGGCATAGGCGATCGCGTGCCGGAGAAGGGGCAGGCCGACGTCTCCGGGCCGGCGACGCTCGCGATGGCCGTCGCGCTCGCGGCGAAGGGCGAGGGCGAGGGCGGGCGGCTCGTCGTGATCGGCGACAGCGACTTCCTGAACGAGGAGCTGTACCTGAGCGCGAGCCTCTACAACCGCGACCTGTGGTCCGGCGCGGTGGGCTGGCTCACGGCCCGCGAGGACCTCATCTCGATCGCGCCCAAGAACCCGGAGCGCGTGCGCCTCGCCCTGACCGAGGACGACGTCGGCACGATCTGGATGATCGTCATCGGCGAGATCGCGCTCATGCTGATCCTCGGCGTCGCCATGTGGCTCGTGCGCAGGAGGTAGTGCCGTGTCCAACCGAACACTCATCGTCCTCGTCGCGATCGCCGCGGCGCTGTTCGCGTTCATCTACTTCTACGATCGCGACCGGATGACGACCTCCGAGCTCGAGGGGCGCAAGGATCGCGTCTTCGTCGAGTTCAAGCCCGAGCTCGTCGAGGCGCTCGAGATCCAGGGCGCGGCGGGAGAGAAGATCTCCCTCGTCCGCTCGGCAGACGTCGAGGGAACGAGCGCGGGCGCCGAGCGGGAGTGGCGGATCGAGGCGCCCCGGAAGCTCAAGGCGGACGGCTCGGCGGTGCGCGAGGTCCTGTCCGCGCTCGACTTCCTGATCAAGCAGCGCGTCGTCGTCGGCGCGGGCGAGCGCGGCAAGCCGCAGTACGGATTCGGGACGCCGGCGGTCCGCGCGTCGTTCACGATCGGCGGGGCGAAGACGTCGTTCGTCGTGGGCTCTCAGAAGGGATCCGGGGACACCGTGTACCTCGCGGTGGACGGCCGCTCGGACGAGCTGTACGCGGTCGAGGTGGACTTCCGCGAGTCCCTCGACAAGCGGCTCGACGACCTGCGCGACAAGCACCTCGTCGAAGGCTCGCTGGACGACGCGATCGCGATCGAGGTCGACCGCGGGGCGGGAAAGCTCTCGCTCGCGCGCGACGACGAGGCCGGCCCGTGGCGGATCTCGCTGGAGGGCGCCGAGATGCTCGCGGCCGACGATCAGGTCGCGGCGCTCCTCGCCGACGTCGCCGGCCTCCTGGCCCAGGAGTTCGTGGCCGACGGCGCGGACGGCGCGAGCCTCGGGAAGTACGGGCTCGACGCGCCGACTGCCGGCGTCGCGATCCGCCGCGCGTCGGGGAAGGACGTCGAGCTGCTCGTCGGCAAACCGTGCCCGGGCGACGGCCGCGTCCACGCCGCGGTGAAGGGGTCGGGGACGATCGCGTGCGTGGCGGACGGGATCGGCGAGGCGCTGGCCCGGCCCGCGGCGCGGTTCACCGAGACGAGGCCGCTCGTGTTCGCCCAGGACGGGATCGAGACCGTCAAGATCACGAGGGGGGGCGCGTCGCTCGTCCTCGAGCGCGACGCCGACGCGGGGTGGAAGGCCGCCGGGCACGAGGGCGTGGCGATCGACCCGGACGCCGTGGCCGAGCTGCTCGGGGCGCTTCGGGAGCCCCGCGCGAAGGAGGCGCTCCCGGGCGCCGAGGCGATCGCGGGCCTCGGCCCGGTCACGGCGTCGGTCGAGCTCGTCCAGGAGGCCGGCCGCGGCCCGCTCAGGCTCGACGTGTTCGCCGCGGATCCCAAGGCCGTTGCCGGCGGCGGGCAGCGGGCGCGGCGCGGCGGTGAGGAGGGGGTGCTCGTGTTCGCCGCGGATCCGTTCGCGTCGCTGCGCGCGGAGCTGCTCGCGTACCGCGAGCGGAAGATCGTGAACGGGTTGGCGGACGAGGCGGAGGAGCTCGAGATCGAGGGCCCGGCCGCCCAGGGGCTCGTGCGCGAGGGCGGCGTGTGGCGGCTCGAGGCCCCGTTCGAGACGGGCGCCGACGCGACCGCGGCGCGCAACGCCGCACGGCTCGTCGCCGAGGTCGAGGTCGAAAGGTACGTCGCGGAGCGCGCGGAGGAGGCGCACGGCTTCGCCAAGCCCTACGCGAAGGTCACGGCCCGCTTCGCGGCGCGGCCGGGCGGTGCGAGGGACGCGGGGCCTGCGACCGCCGGAAAGAGCGCGACGCTCGAGATCGGCGCCGGAGCCGCGCCGGACGGATCGCGCTTTGCGCGCTTCCAGGGCGGGGACGGTCTCGTGTTCGTCCTCAAGAAGGAGAAGATCGACGCGATCACCGTGCCGCTCGTGGCACGGGATCTTATCGCGCTCGAGGCGGGAGATCTCGCCAAGGTGACGATCCACGCGAACGGCGGCTCGCTCACGGCTTTGCGCGAGGGCGGTTCGTGGAAGGCGGAGGGCGACGCGGCGGACGCGGCGGCGCTCGATCGCCCGCTCGGCGAGCTCGGCTCGATCCGGACGATCCGGGGCGCGAGCTTCGGGCCCGCGGTCGGGTTCGAGGCGCCCGTGCTCCGGCTCGAGGCCTGGACGAGGAAGCAGATCGAGGGCGGCGCGGCCCCCACAGTCCTCCTGTTCGGATCCAAGACCGCCGATCCGAAAGAGGACGGCTACACGGCGCGCAGGGAGGGGGTCGACGTGACCGTGATCGTCCCCTCCCGCCTCGTCGACGAGATCGTCGCGCTCGTCCCGGCTGCGCCTTCCGCCAGTTGACGATCCCCCGGAAACGATCCATATTCGAAACCCTGAGAACGCCTCGCGATTTCCAGCAGGCCAACAACACGCGATGACGAGTCGGGACAGATACCGCGTAGTCCGAAAGATTGACGCCGGCGGCATGGCCGAGGTGTTCCAGGGCGTCGCGGAGAGCATCGAGGGGTTCAAGAAGAAGGTCGCCATCAAGCGCGTGCTGCCGCACCTGGTGGAGAACAAGAAGTTCCTCGCGATGTTCCTCGACGAGGCGCGGCTCAGCCTGCGCATGACGCACGCCAACGTCGTCCACGTGTTCGACATCGGGCAGGCCGGCGGCACGTTCTTCATCGTCATGGAGTTCGTCGACGGGACGAACCTCAAGCGGCTCATGCAGTGGATGCGCGAGAACGGCGGGCGGGTGCCGATGCCGCCCGCGATCCCCATCCTGGTGGAGATCTGCCGCGGGCTCGCGTACGCCCACGAGCTCACGGACGCGGACGGCGTGAACCTCGGGATCGTCCACCGGGACGTCAGCCCGCCGAACATCCTCCTCTCGCGGCAGGGCGAGGTGAAGCTCGTCGACTTCGGCCTGGCCAAGGCGACGAGCCAGCTCGAGCACACGGACCCGGGGGTCGTGAAGGGAAAGTTCGCGTACCTCGCGCCCGAGGCCGCCTGGGGCCGGGACGTGGATCACCGGGCCGACATCTTCGCGTGCGGGATCATGCTGTACGAGCTGATCGTCGGGAAGCGGCTCTTCCTCGGCGAGAACGACGTCAAGACGGTCGAGCTCGTGCGGCGCGCCGAGGTCCCGCCGCTCGACGAGCTCGACGCCGAGAAGCGCCCGGTGCTCGAGGGGATCGTGCGCAAGGCGCTCGCCTACGAGCCGGCGGACCGCTACCAGAGCTGCTCCGAGATGTCCGAGGAGCTGGCGAACTTCCTCTTCTCCCAGCGGCTGAAGGTGACCGGCTTCGACCTGCGCAAGCTCGTCGAGCGGTTCGTGGCCGAGGACGAGAAGGCGCAGGCGCGCGAGGAGCACCGACCGTCCACCATCGACCAGCTGATCCAGGAGGAGCTGGGCCGGTTCGCGTCGCTCGACGCCAAGGAGCCGGGGAGCGGGATCGGCACGGCGGGCGGCGGCGGCGCCGGGGGCGGCGGGGTGCCGCTGAACCCGTATCGATTCGAGGGCGCGATCGACGGGGCGGCGGATCCGGGCGGCGGCGGGGCGGGACCGTCCGGCGCTCCGGCGGGCCGAGCCCAGGGCGGAGCCGCATGGTCCGAGCGCGGCTCCGAGGACGCGCCGCTCTCCCTGGCCCAGATGCTGGAGGGCGAGGTCAGGTTGGGCAACGACGTCTCGGCCGACGACGAGCACACCGGCCGGCGCGGGTTCCTGATCGGGCTCGCCATCGCCCTCGGGACGGCGGCCCTCGTTCTCGGCCTCCTGTTCGTGCTCGGAATCGTCCCGTGACATTGTTCTTTGACGTCAAGGATGACCGTGGTATCGATCAACGGCGCGCTTTCGGAGCGAAGCTGAGGCATCGCGATCCGGATGTCGGCGGATGCAGGACGAAGGATTTGCGAAATGGGTAGGTTCCTCCGGGTTGCGGGATTGACCGACGTCGGGCGAGAGCGCGAGCACAACGAGGACAGCTTCGGCCTTCTCCCTCAATTCAGCCTCTTCGTCGTGGCGGACGGCATGGGCGGCCACCGCGCCGGCGACGTCGCGTCGCAGATGGCGGTCAAGGCCGTCGAGGAGTTCTTCACCGCGACGGAGAAGGAAGACATCACCTGGCCGTTCCAGTTCGATCCGAACTTGCCGTTCTCCGTGAACAGGCTCATCACGGCGATCCAGGTCGCCAACAACCGCATCTTCAAGCAGTCATCCTCGAGCGACGAGCACCAGGGGATGGGCACGACGTTCGTCGGGATCCTGAGCGTCGACGATCACGGCGCCTGCCACATCGCCCACGTCGGCGACTCGCGCTGCTACCGGGTGCGCGGCGACTCCCTCTCGCTGCTCACGATGGATCACTCCCTCGTGAACGATTACCTCCGGGCGGCGCCGGACCTCACCGCCGAACAGCTCGCCGAGCTGCCGCGCAACGTCATCACGCGCGCCCTCGGCATGCAGGACTCCGTGCTCGTCGACGTGCAGACCGTGCTCCCCGAGAAGGGCGACATCTTCCTCCTGTGCACGGACGGCCTGAACGGCATGATCGACGACGAGCAGATCCTCGGGTGCGTGAAGGCCCACCGGGACGACCTCGCCAAGATCGCCGCGGCGCTCATCCAGCGCGCGAACGACGCGGGCGGCGACGACAACTGCACGGTGGTCCTCGTCGAGTGCGCCGAGGACTAGGGGGTCATCGGGATGTCCTTTAGCCGGCACGCGCGCTCGACGACGACCGCGATCGCGGTGGTCCTGGTCTGCGGGGCCGCCGCGTGCGGGTGCGGCATCGCCGAGGGCCCGCGTGAGAAGCTCCAGCGGACCGCGTTCGCGTTCAACGAGGGGCTGCGATGGGGCCGGGACGCCGAGGTGCTGCCGCGCGTCGATCCCGCCGCCCTGCCCGGGTTCCGGGAGCTGCACGCCGGATGGGGCGCCGAGATCCAGGTCAGCGGCGTCGAGATCCTGCAGTCGGTGATCGACAAGAAGCTCGACAAGGCGATCCTCACGGTCAAGTACACCTGGTACAGGAACGATCAGATGGTCGTGCACGACACGGTGACCCTGCAGCACTGGGAGCGCCGCAAGGGCGAGTGGTGGATGGTCGCCGAGGAGTACCAGTCCGGCACGCCGCTCTGATCCGGGCGCGCCCCGCGCCGCTCAGCGCGCCTTCGTCTCGATGCCGAGCTTGCGGATGAGCCGCTCCATGTGCTTGCGGTCGATCCCCGAGTCCCGCGCCGCGGCCGAGATGTTGCCGCCCGTGCGCGCGAGCACGGCCTTGATGTAGGCGATCTCGAACTTGGTCACGATGTCCGCCTTGACGTCCTTGAAGGGGCGCGTCGCGTCGATGGTGACCGAGAAGTCGCCCGGTGCGCTCGGCGCCTCCTCCGGGTGCTCGGCGACGGGCGGCGGCGGCACCGTGTCGCCCCGCGCGAGCACCACGGCGCGGTGCACCGCGTTGCGCAGCTCCCGCACGTTGCCCGGCCAGTCGAGCTGCGCCATTCGCCCGAGCATCTCGCCGGAGAGGTGCGGCGCGCCGAGCGAGTCGAGGAAGTGCCCGACGAGCACCGGGATGTCCTCGCGGTGCTCGCGCAGCGGCGGCATCACGACGCGGAAGACGTTCAGGCGGTAGTACAGATCCTCCCGGAACCGCCCGGCCTTGACCTCGTCGGCGAGGTTGCGGTTGGTCGCGGCGACGAAGCGCACGTCGACCGGGATCTGGCTCGATCCGCCGATCCTCCGGACCTCGCGCGTCTCGAGCGCTCGGAGCAGCTTCGGCTGGAGCTGGAGAGGCAGCTCGCCGATCTCGTCGAAGAACAGCGTGCCCTGGTGGGCGAGCTCGAACGCGCCCGAGCGATCCCGATCCGCGCCCGTGAACGCCCCGCGCACGTGGCCGAACAGCTCGGCCTCGATGAGGGTCGGCGACACCGCGCCGCAGTCGACGATCTGGAACGCCTTCTGCGCCCGCGTCGAGTTCTCGTGCACTGCCCGCGCGGCGAGCTCCTTGCCCGTGCCGGTCTCTCCCTCGATGAGCACCGTGACGTCGACCTCGGAGGCGCGCTCGAGCAGCGCGTAGATCTGCCGCATCGGGGCCGTCGCGCCGATGAGCTCGCCGAAGCGCCGTCGCCTCGAGAGCGGCAGCGGCTGGCGGTCCACCAGCCGCACGACGTCGAGCCGGGACTTGCCGATGGAGAGCGACGACTCGAGCGGGATGACGACCTCGGATACCTTCTCCCCCTTGTGCCGCGTCCCGTTCGTGCTCCCGAGATCGGCGACGTGCACGCCCTCTGGGACCGGCGTCAGCTTGACGTGGCGGCGCGAAACGGACGGATCCGTGAGGCGGAAGTCGGCGTCGGAGCCGGTGCCGATGATCGCGCCCGCCCGCGGGAGCACGAACGAGCGATCCGCATCCGGCCCCTCGAGGACGCGCAGCTCGACCTTGATCTCCTCGACGAGCGGACGGCCTCCCTGAGCGTACTTGACGGAGGTGTCGCCCACGTCCGTGAGGATCGTATGCTCCACGAGCGTCATGGGACAGCAATATACACGGTTCGAAGACGCGGCACAAAGCCGCTTCGTGGTACAAGACCGGGTGTGACGCGCCGCTCGAAGAACCGCTGGCCCCGCGCGCTCGCGGCCTTCGCGCTCGCGGCGGCGGCGCTCGCCGTGGGCGCGAGCGTCCTCGTCCCGCTGCTGGCGCCGCGGTTCCCGACGCTGCTCGGCATCGATCCGCCGCGGGACGGCGCGACCCTCGAGATCGTCTGGCGCCTCGGCGGGGTCACGGCCGTCGTGCTCGATCCGCTCGATCCGCCGGCCCGGTTCGACGACGGCGTGGCGGCGCCGCGGATCGCGGGCGCGCGGTGGGCGCGCGGGATCGAGACCGTCGCCCGGATCGTCGCCGACGAGGAGGTGCGGGGCGCGTCCTGCGCGGCGGCGGAGGATCTGCTCGGCGCACGGGTGCTCGCCGAGGCGCTCGCGTCGGCCGGGGATCCGGACCGTCGGGGGCTGCTCTCGGCGCGGCGGTGCCCGGCCGTCGCGCGGTCGGCGATCCTGGCGCGCGTCGCGGAACGGCTCGCCTCCTCGGGCGAGGAGGCCGCGGCCGCCGAGGCGTACGCGTCCTCGGAGCTCGATCGCGCGATCGCGCGGGCGCGGCTGGCGCTCGTGATCTGCCCGTGGTCCGGCACCGCGGCCGCGATCGCGGGGAGCGCGCTGCTCGAGCGCGGCGTGCGGCGCTACAGGACCGGGGATCGGGCGGGCGCGGCGGCGGATCTCGACGAGGCGCTCGGGAGGCTCACGGATCCCGACGAGCGGGCGCGGGCGCTCCTCGCGCGGGGGCTTCTCGCGAAGGAGGCCGGCGAGCTCGGCCTCGCGAAGAGCTGTTTCGTGGGCGCCGCCCTCGCCGCGCCGTTCCACCCGGCCGCGGCGATGGCGCGCCGCGAGAAATCGGGGTGCAAGAAATAGGGGTTGCCCCCCCCCGCCCGCGTCACTACATTCCGCTCGATGCGGCTCGT
Source organism: Pseudomonadota bacterium (assembly GCA_023229365.1). NCBI lineage: Bacteria > Pseudomonadati > Pseudomonadota > Pseudomonadota bacterium. Next base: position 29,033 of record JALNZK010000043.1, read on the forward strand.
CGAGATGCTCTTCAGGGGAAACCGGGTGTTCGTCGAGGCGGACGCCGAGGGGAAGCCTGTCGTGCGGGAGGGCCGCGCGTCGATGCGCTACAAGCCCGACGCCGAGCAGGTCTACCACCCGTCGCCGGCGAACCTCGCCGCGATCGCCGGGGGGGGCGCGCCCCCTTCGGCAAGCTCAGGACTTCGCTTCGAGGCGCCGCCTTTGAAGAAGGCCCCGAAGCGCAAGGCGCCTGCCGCGGCCGCGCCGGCGCCGGGCGCGCGGATCCCCGGCGCGATCGTCGCGTACACCGACGGCGCGTGCCTCGGCAACCCGGGCCCGGCCGGGCTCGGCTACGTGATCGTCGAGGCGGACGGCCGGCGCGTGCAGCGCGGCGAGCCGCTCGGCCGCGGGACGAACAACGTCGCGGAGCTGACCGCGATCCTGCGGGTGCTCGACATCCTCTCGGGGTGCGCGGCGCCGCTCGTCGTCTACACGGACAGCACGTACGCGATAGGCGTGCTCACCCAGGGATGGAAGGCCAAGGCGAACGTCGAGCTCGTCGCCGAGATCAGGGAGCGGCTGCGGCGGTTCCCGCGCGTCGAGCTGCGCAAGGTCGCGGGGCACGCGGGCGTGCCGGAGAACGAGCTCGTCGACGACCTCGCGCGCCGCGCGGCCGCGGGGCAGCTCCCCGTCGAGTGACGGGGCGGGAGCGTGGAGATGCCGAGGACGCGGGTCGCGGTGACGGCGGTGGGCGCGGTGAGCGCGGCGGGGAGCGATGCGGCGGCGTACGCGGCGGCGCTGCGGGCGCCCCGGCGGGCGTTCGGGCCGCCGCGCCGGATCGATCTCGCGCTCGACGTCGTGGTGGGCGAGGTCGATCCCACGTGGTTCGCGACGTGCGGCTGGAAGGCGGCCGAGAGCCCGACGGGCGCGTTGTGCCTGGCGGCGGCGCAGGAGTGCGCGGCGACGGGCGCGCGGCGGGGCGCGCCCAAGCCGGACGGCCTCGTGCTCGGCACGAGCACGGGCGGACAGTCGCGGAACGAGGACGTGGTGCTCGCGCTCCTCGGCGGCGCCGCACAGGACGGTTTCTCGTACCGTGCGGCCGGGAGCATGGCCTCCCCGGCGCGGCTCGTCTCGCGGGAGCTCGGGCTCAAAGGCCCGGTACAGACCGTGTCGACCGCGTGCACGTCCTCCGCGAACGCGATCGCCCTGGGCGCGGCGTGGATCCGGTCGGGGCGCTGCCGCGCCGTCCTCGCGGGGGGAGGCGACGCGCTCTGCCGGACGACGATCGCGAGCTTCAGCGCCCTCGAGCTGACCGGGGCGTTCATGTGCACGCCGTTCGGCCCCGGGCGCCCGGGCCTGACGCTCGGGGAGGGCGCGGCGTTCCTCCTCCTCGAGCCGCTGGGCGCCGTCGTCGCCGAGGGGCGGACGCCGCTCGCCGAGATCGAGGGCGCGGGCCTGAGCTGCGACGCGCACCACATGACCGCGCCGCCCGAGGACGGCGCCGGGGCCGAGCTCGCGATGCGCCGGGCGCTCGCCGACGCGGGGCGCAGGCAAGAGGAGGTGCACCACGTCAACGCGCACGGCACGGGCACGAAGCTCAACGACGCGGCCGAGGCGCGCGCGATCGCGCGGCTTTTCCCGTCGCGGCCGTGGGTCATGTCGTGCAAGGGGCTCATCGGGCACACGCTCGGCGGCGCGGGCGCGCTCGAGGCGGTTGCCGCGGTGATCTCGATCCGCGAGCGCCGCGCGTTCGAGAACCTGGGCGCCGCGATCCCGGATCCCGAGTGCGACGTCGCGCTCGTCGGACCGGGCGGGGTCGACCTGCCCGAGCACCCGGTCGTGCTGTCGAGTTCGTTCGCGTTCGGCGGCAACAACTGCGCGCTCGTCCTCTCGGCCGCGGACGGAGGGGCGCGATGACGCGGCTCTTCGTCCACGGGTTCGGCGCCTGCGCGATCGGCGACGGATCGCCCTTCGTCGACGGGCTCGCCGAGCTGCCCGACGTGCCGATCAAGGAGTACGCCTCCCCCGCCGCGCGGCGCCGCTACGGGCGGGTGGCGCGGCTGATGTACGTCTCGGCGATGCGCGCGCTCGCAGATGCGCAGGTCGCGGATCCGTCCGAGGTCGCGGTGGTCGCGGGCACGGCCATGGGCGAGCTGCGCGCGAGCCTCGAGCTCGTGGGGCAGATCCACGCGACGCGCGGCGCCCGGGTGAGCCCCGCGCTCGTGCCGAACTCCGTGCACAACGCGCCCGCCGGCCACCTGACGATCGGTCTCAAGAACCGCGCGCCGTCCGTGACCGTGAGCCAGGGGTGGCTGTCGGCCGAGGCGGCGATCGCCGCGGCGCGCGACCTGCTCGAGGCCACCGGCTTCGATAGGGCGCTGGTCGTCGTCGGGGACGAGGTCGACGCGACGTGGGCCGATCGCCTGCGGGCCTGCGGCGCGGCGTCGCTCGCGGCGCAGCTCGAAGCCGAGAGGTTTCAGGAGGGCGCCGCGGCGCTCGTGCTCGGGCGCGAGCCGGGCGGGCGATCGCTCGGGACGATCGAGGCGGCGGTCGAGCGGTCGGACGATGTCCCCGCACGGGCGCAGGAGATCCTCGCGCGGATCCAGGCCGAGGGGGCGAGGCCGGACGTGCGCCTGCGGTCCGGCGCGGGAGGGGAGAGGCTGCGCGGGGCCGTCGGCGGCGAGGTCGCCGGGCCGGGGCAGGGGACCTCCCAGGTCGGCGCGCTCCTCGAGCTCTTCCGTCACCTCCGCGGGGAGGGCTCCTGCGACGCGCTCATCCTCGGGGCGGAGCTCGACGAGCTCGGCTGGATCCGCTACCGGCGATAGCGTCCGCCCTTCGATCCTTTTCGGCAGGGTTGTTGAGACTCGCGATGAACTGCCGTACGCTGAGTCGAGAGCGGAGAGAAACGAATGAGAAAAGCTGCGGTAGGAATCCAAGATGATAGGCTCGCCGAGCTTTGCCGGCGGCACCACATCCGCAAGCTCTCCCTGTTCGGCTCGGTGCTCACCGAGGCGTTCGGGCCGGAGAGCGACGTGGACGTGCTCGTGGAGTTCGAGCCCGGGCATACGCCGGGTTTGGCGATCATCCGCATCGAGGACGAGATCTCCGAGATGCTCGACGGGCGGAAGGTCGATCTCGTCATTGAGCCGGCGCTGAACCGGCGTCTCAGGAAGCGCGTCCTCGAGACCGCGGAGGTGCGGTATGCCGCCGAAGGATGATCTCGTCTATCTCGGGCACATGCTCGACATGGCGCGAAAGGTGTCGGCGAAAACAGCTGGACTGACGCGGGAATCGTTCGACGACAACGAAGATCTCAGATTGGCGTTCGCCCACCTCGTGCAGGTCATCGGAGAGGCGGCGCGATGCGTATCCGAGGACGGCAGGCGGCGGCATCCCGGGATTCCGTGGCGCGAGCTGGCGGGAATTCGAAACAAGATCGTGCACGACTACATGGACATCAGCTTCGATGTCGTATGGGCCGTCGTAACCCAGGACATCCCTCCTTGCTGCATGAGCTTGAATACGCTGTGCCGGAGGACGAGGAGTCACCGTAGGGTTCTCGCCGTTCCGAGGTCGAGCGTCTGATGAAATCGTGGAATTGAACGCGGCCGGTGCCCGAGGTGATGCACTCTCGTTCCGCAGAGTGCGGCGTTTCGATGGTATCATCAGCCCACATCGGGGGTGAGAGATGACGAGCAGAACTGAGCACCGACTGGCGTTTTTGGTCCGCGTCCTTGCCGTCCTTGTTGTCCCTGCCGTCCTTTTCTCGAGCTGCGCGAAGGATGCGAGGGACGACAACGACGCCGGCGACACCGACACCGACACCGACGCCGATACCGACACGGACGCCGATACCGACACGGATACCGACACGGATGCAGACACCGATACCGATACAGACACCGATACCGACACGGATAGCGATATAGACGCGGACACGGACACCGATACGGACACCGACACGGACACCGACACGGACGCTCCTCCTGGGTGCACAGGTGTGCTCAGCTTCAGCGACACCGACTTTGAGAACGCGGTGAGGTTGGCCATCGATGAACCGACAGGTGATCTGTTTTGGGAAGACGTCGCGGCGCTGGACAGCATTTACGCCTATTACGAAGACATCGACTCGCTCGGTGGCGCGGAGTGCCTGACCGCCTTGGCAACTGCGGAGTTGGAAGGAAATCAGATCTCGGACGTCAGCCCGCTTTCCGGCCTCAACGAGCTCACCTATCTGGGCATGTCGCACAACCTCGTCGGAGACTTCGGCGCCTTGAGCGGGCTGCCTGCGCTTGTGCACCTCGATTTGAGAGACAACTTGATTTCAGTGATTCCCGACCTGAGCGGCCTCACGGCCTTGGTAGATCTCAGACTCGATGGAAATTCAATCGTGGACATAGGCGGCGTTGCAGGATTGGACACGCTGCAAGTGCTGACGCTCTTCGACAATCAGATCACGGACATCACCCCGTTGAGCGGGATCGGCACGCTGACGTCCCTCGACCTCTCCTCCAACCAAGTTGCGAGCATCGAGGCTCTGGCCGATCTCGTTGCCCTCGACTCTCTGAGCCTTTCGTCCAATCAGATAGTGGATGTCAGCACCTTGAGTTCGCTCGCCGCACTGCAGCACCTGTGGCTGGAAGACAATTTGATTGTCGACATCGGTTCACTGAGTGGACTTGTTGCCTTGGAGGGCCTGGCGCTGAGTAATAATCAAATCATAGATGTCGGTCCCTTGAGCGACCACTCCGCCCTTACCATTCTGTTGGTGGACGGAAACCAGATTGTGGACATCAGCGCGCTGAACGGCTTGGCGGCAGTCGTCTACCTGAGACTGAACGACAATGGCATCGTAGACATCTCCGCGCTGAGCACGTTCTCGTCGTTGAACACGCTGCACATCGAGAGCAATCAGGTCGTGGATCTCGGACCGCTGGGTGCCCTCCCCAACGTGGACTACCTGTACTTGAACAGCAATCAGATCACCGATCTGGGCGCCCTGGTTGCCAACGCCGAGGTCGATGCCGATGACTACGTGGACCTATCCGGCAATCCGCTCGACTGTGCGGCCCAAGCCGACAACCTCCAGGCGCTCGTCGATCGCGGGGTCAGCTTGATCAGCGACTGTCCGTAGAAGGAATTCTGACGACGTTTCACCAAGCCTTCGGGGCGGAGCTCGACGAGCTCGGCTGGATCCGCTACCGGCGCTGAGTTGCCCCGGTGAGAAACCGCGGTAGGGTTTTCATACACTGAGCTTCCATCTCGAGCGGAAAGGCGGATCCCATCATGGAGTGCGAGTACCTCATAGGCTGCCCCATCTTCGCGCGGTTCAAGGTCGAGGGGCTCAAGAACATCTGGATCAACATGTACTGCAGGGGCCCGCAGTGCGAGGAGTGCGCCCGCAAGAGGCTCAAGAAATCCGGCGCCGAGGTGCCGATCACGCTCCTGCCGAACGGCAAGCAGCTGGACGCGCTGGACGAGCAGAAGCAGTGACGTCGAACGGAATCGGCGACTAAGCCTGTTCCCCCGCCAAAACCTTGACGAAGTCGTGCTCGGTGACGATGCCGACCACGTTGCCGTCCGCGTTCACGACCGGGAGGCAGCCGAAGCGCGCTTTGAGGAGGATGCGCGCCGCCTCCGCGATCGTCGTGTCCGGCCCGACGGAGATCGGATCGCGGGTCATGACGCTCGCCACGAACGTCGACTCGTCGCGCCGCTTGGCGGCCGACAGGATCTTCAGCATGTCGCGGTGCGTCACCATGCCGACGAGCCTGTCGCCGTCGAGCACCGGCAGGTGGCGCAGCCCGAAGTGCTCCATCCCCTCGACGATCCGCGAGAGGTTGTCCTCCTCGCGCAGGAAGATTACGCGGCGGGTCATGATGTCTGCGACGGTCTTGGCTTCGGTCATCGGGGCCTCCTCGGCTAGCTCTTGCGCAGCGCCGCGCACTCCACGGCGCGGCCGGCCACTGTCTCGATCGCGTGGGGCAGGATGGGCGCGAGGAACGAGATGTTCTCGCGGACGGCCCGCGGGCTGCCCGGCAGGTTCACGATGAGCGTCCCGCCGCGGATCCCGGCGATGCCGCGGGAGAGCGCCGCTAAGGAAGTCACCTCGAGCCCGCGCTGCCGCAGGAGCTGCGGGATGCCGGGCACCGCGCGCTCGATCACCTCGAGCGTCGCCTCGGGCGTCACGTCGCGCGGGGAGAGGCCGGTGCCGCCGCACGTGAGCAGGAGGAGCACGTCGCCCCGGTCCGCGAGCTCGACGAGCTTGTCCGCGAGCGCGTCGAAGTCGTCCTTCACGATCGCCACCTCGATCGTGCCGACGCCGAGCTCGGCGAGCGCCTCGACGGCCGCGGGTCCGGTGAGATCCTCCCGCCGCCCGTCCGAGCGCGAGTCGCTCGCCACGATGATCGCCGCGATCTTCTCCATGTCGTTCACCCCTCGACGCGCACCGGATCGCCCGGGCGGATCGGCCCGCCCGCGAGCACCCGGCAGAAGATCCCCTCGGTGGGCATGACGCACGTGCCCACGGCGTCGAAGATGGCGCAGTGGGAGTGGCACTCCTTGCCCTTCTGCGTGACCTCGAGCCGCGCGCCGCCGACGACGAGCACCGCGCCCAACGGCAGCGCGACGAGATCGATCCCAACGGTGAGGACGTTCTCGCCGAAGTCGCCCGGCCCGACCCGGGCCCCGGCCGCCCGCATCTTCGCCGCGCTCTCGTCCGCGAGCAGGCTCACCTGCCTGTGCCACGGGCCGGCGTGGGCGTCCCCCTCGAGGCCGTGATCCGCGCGCGCCGTCGCCTCGGCCACCGGCCGCTTCTGGACCCCGGTCGCGGCGCTCGTGCACACGCTCACGACGCGCGCGCTCACGGGCGCCCCCGCACGTACGCGCCGCTCCTGCCGCCGGTCTTCTCCTCGAGCCGGATCGAGCCGATCACCATCTCCCGATCGAGCGCCTTGCACATGTCGTAGACGGTGAGCGCCGCCACCGACACCGCCACGAGCGCCTCCATCTCCGCGCCGGTCCTCCCCGTGACGACGATCGAGGATGCGAGCGCGACCCCCGCCTCCCCGAGTGTCGCCTCGACGTCGACGTGCTCGAGGGCGAGCGGGTGGCACAGCGGCACGAGCTCCGCCGTGCGCTTGGCCGCGAGGATACCGGCCACGCGGGCGGCCTCGAGCGGATCGCCCTTGGGGCCGCGGCCCTCGCGCAGCGCCGCGATCGTCTCCTCCCGCATGGAGACCGAGCCCGTCGCGCGCGCCGTCCGGCGCGTGATCTCCTTGCCCGAGACGTCGACCATGCGCGCCTCCCCGCCCTCGCCCACGTGCGTCAGCTTCCCCATGCCGCGTCTCCTCTCGTCGTCACCCGCCGACCTTCCACATCTCCCTCCGCGCGCTCCAGGGCGCCGTCTCGGGCTTCCTGCGGATCGCCTCCGCCACCGCGCGCTCGACGTCCGCCGCGACGTGGGGCCTGCGGAGCGTTGCTCGGACGTCCACCGACACGTCCGAGGCGAGGCACGGCTTCAGGGCGCCGTCCGGCGTGAGCCGGATCTTGTTGCAGGCGCCGCAGAACGGCCGCGTGATGGGCGAGATGAACCCCACGACCGCGCCGCGGTGCGCGAAGCGGCGCACGTGCGGTTCGCCGGGCTCCTGCGGCAACGGCGCGACCTCGTCCCCGCCCGCCCGGAGCGCCTCGAGGGCGTCGGCCTCGCTGAACGACTCCGCCGTACGCTCGAACGGCATGAGCTCGATGAACCGGAGGCCCGCGCCGCGCCCGCGCGCGAACGCAGCGAGCCCGGCGATCTCGGAGGTGTTCACCCCGGCGAGCAGCACCGTGTTGATCTTCACGGGCATCCCGGCCGCGAGCGCCGCGTCGATCCCGGCCACGACCGCCGCCACGTCGCCGCCGCGCGTCACCGCCGCGAACGTCTCGGGCGACAGGCTGTCGAGCGACACGTTGACGCGCCTGACCCCGGCCTCGGCGAGCGGGCGCGCCAGCTCCGCGAGCAGCGTGCCGTTTGTCGTGAGCGCGAGCGTGGCGAGCCCCGGCGTCGCGGCGAGCTCGCGGAGGAGCCAGAGGATCCCGCGCCGGACGAGCGGCTCGCCGCCCGTGATCCGCACCTTCGTCACGCCGAGCGCGATCGCGGCCCGCGCGACCTCCGCGAGCTCCTCGAGGGACAGGATCAGCGCGTGGTCGATCTTGCGGACGCCCTCCGCGGGCATGCAGTAGGTGCACCGCAGGTTGCACAGATCGGTGACCGAGAGCCGGAGGTAGTCGATCCGGCGGCCGTGCGGGTCGGCCGTCACCACGACCTCCCCCAGACGACGACGTCGACCGCCGCGCCGCGCTCGAGGAGCGCCTTCTCGCGCGGGGCGTGGATGAGGCAGTCGCCGACGGCGGCGCCGGCGATGTCCGCGGAGCCGTGTCCCGCGATCGGGCGCACCTCGAGCGGATCCCCTGCCGAGAGCTCGCCGCGGACGAACCACGCGCGATCCGTCTTCTTGCGGAGATCGGCCGAGAGCCGCGCGCGGATCGTGCGCGGCCCCGTCGTCGCGAACCCCATCCGCCGTCGCAGCGCCGGCTCGACGAGGATCCGCACGACCGTCATGGCGGACGCCGGGTTGCCGGGGAGCGCGAACAGGATCGTCCCGCCGCGCGTGCCGAAGACGGTCGGCTTGCCGGGCTTGATCGCCACGCGGCGGAAGCCGATCTCGACGCCTGCCGCGCCGAGGGTGTCCTCGACGTAGTCGAACGCGCCCTCGGACACCCCACCGGTCATGAGGACGACGTCGTGCTCGAGCGCCACCGCGAGCGCCTCGCGGATCGACGGCGGATCGTCCGGGACCACGCCGAGGACGGCGGGCTCGAGGCCGAGCCCGCGGCAGAACGCCGCGAGCGCGGGGCCGTTCACGTTGCGGATCTGTGAGGGGCCGGGCACGACCGAGGGCGGCACGAGCTCGTCGCCCGTGGACAGCACGGCGACGCTCGGCAGCGGCCCCGCGGGCACGGGATCGCACCCCACGGCCGCGAGCAGCGATATCTCCTCGACGCCGATCGCCGTCCCCGCGCGCAGCACCTTTGCGCCGGCGCGGAGGATCTGCCCCCGCGGGCTCACGTTGTCGCCCGTCGCGACCGCGCGCTCGACGGTCACCGCCGCCGCGCCGAAGCCCGATGTCCACTCGACCTGCACGACCGCGTCGGACCCCTCGGGGACGGGCGCGCCGGTCATCACCGCGGCGGCTTCGCCCGCGCCGATGCGGCGGCCGAGCGCGCCGCCGGCCGGCACCGTGCCGACAACGGTCAGCGAGATCGGCGTGTTCGCGACGTCCGCGGCCCGGACCGCGAAGCCGTCCATGGCCGAGCGATCGAAGGGCGGGACGTCGACGTCCGAACGGACGTCCTCGGCGAGCGCGCGGCCGAGCGCCTCCGAGAGCGGGACGTCGCAGCGACCCGACGCTCGCGGGGTGCGCTCCAGCGAGGAGCGCAGCGCGTCCGCGTAGTCGATCATGCCGCCGTCCGAACGGGCCGTGCTGTCACTCGTAGTCATCGACGAACGTCGTCCCGAACCGGCCCTTGACGGTGTCGTTGGCCTTGCCGCCGCTCGCCGCCGCGGCGCTCGTCGAGCCCGCGGCCGCGTCCGCCTTCTTCTTCTTCTTCTTGCTCGACTTGCTCGACGCGGCCTTTTCGGCTTCGGGCTCGGCCGCGCTCACGGCCTCGGCCTCGGGCTCTGCGGCGGGCGGTGGAAGAGCCGGTGCGACGATCGGCGGCGCCGGCGCGACGACCGGCGCGGGCGCGGGCGCGGGTGCGGGTGCGGGAGCCGCGATCACCGGGGAGACTGGGGCCGGCTCCCGTAGTCCGCCGCCCAGGAGGATGAACGCGAGCGCGCCCGCGCCGAGGAGCAGCGCCGCGCCCAGCGCGATGCCGATCGTGAGGCCTCGGTTCGAGGCGACGGGTATGGCAGCCGAGGTGCCGGGAGCCGGCGTGTACGCCGCGGACATCGGCGTCCTTCCGGTCGCGCCGCCCGTGCGCGCGACGGTGGGCGCCGCGGATATCCGGGCCGAGAAGTCGACCTCGAGCCCGCGCGCGGCCGCGTCGAGCGCGCGGCGCATCTCGCCCGCCGTGGCGAACCTTTCGCCCATCTCGCGGGCCATCGCCTTGAAGATCACTTGCTCCACCGACTGCGGCACCGACGGGTTGAGCTCCGTCGGCGCGGGGAACGGCTCGGCGATGATCTTGAACATGATCTCGTTGTACGTCTCGCCCTCGAACGGCCGCTTGCCGGTCAGCGCCTCGTACAGGATCACGCCCATCGCGTAGATATCGACGCGGTGGTCGAGGTTCTTCGCCCCCTTGGCCTGCTCGGGCGCCATGTAGAACGGCGTGCCGAGCACCGTGCCGGTCATGGTGAGCTGCGACACCTCGTCCTGCTCGAGCACCTTCGAGATGCCGAAGTCGAGCAGCTTCACGAAGTCCTGGCGATCGCCCATCTTCGTGATGAAGATGTTGTCCGGCTTGAGGTCCCGGTGGACGATCCCGGCCGCGTGCGCCGCCTCGAGCGCCGACAGCGTCTGGCAGCCGATGTCCGCGACCCGCTCGAGCGACAGGGACTCGTTGTTCTCGAGGAGATCGGCGAGCGGCCGCCCCTGGAGGAGCGGCATGACGAGGTACGGCGCGCCGTTGTCGAGCGTGCCGATGTCGGTCACCTCGCAGATGTTGTCGTGGCCGATCGAGCCGGCGAGCTGCGCCTCGCGGTGGAACCGCGCGATGACCTGGGCGTCGCCCGCGAACTCCACGTGCAGCGTCTTGATCGCCACGCGGCGGCCGATGGTGACGTGGGTCGCCATGTACACGGCGCCCATGCCGCCGGCGCCGACCTGCTTCTCGATGCGGTACTTGCCGTCGAGGACGGTGCCGGGCTCGATCTGGTTCTTTTCGGCCATCGGGTCGAACTATAATCGAACGATTCCCCACCCGCAACCCGGGCGCGGCCCCGGGGAGCGACCGGCGCTTTTCGCGGAGCGCGTCATGCACTATCATGCGCCCATGGGCGTCGCCTCCATGGTCATCGGCATCGTCTCCCTCGTCATCGGTTTCGTCCCGATGTGCGGGTTCTGGGCCGCGGTGCCGGCGGTGATCGGGTTGATCCTCGGCGTCGTCGACCTCGTGCTCCGCTCGAAGCGAAAGCAGCCGCGCGGCAAGGCGATCGTCGGGGTCATCCTGAACCCGCTCGCGATCGTCATCATCGTCGCGTGGTTCGTGATCGCCGGGTACGGAGTCGAGATGGGCGCGGGCCAGCCGGTCACCGGCTGGGGACAGGGGTGGCAGCCGCCGCCGTCCGGGTGGGGAGCCGGCCCGTCGCGGTCGCCCATGCCGCTCCAGCCGAATCCGCAGGCGGTGCCGCTGCAGCCGGTACCGCTGCAGCCCATGCAGCCCATGGAGCCGATGCAGCCCGTGCCGCCCGACCCGAACGCGCCTCCGCCCGCGCCGCCTCCCCCTCTCCCGGCCGCGACGCCGTGAGCCTCTCCGCGACCTGGATCCGCGGCGTCCACCTCGCGCTCTTCGTGATCTTCGCCGCCGCCTGGGCGGTCGTCGGCCTGACGGCGCTCGCGGTCGCCGGCGCGCTGCCCGAGACGCTCGAGCGGCTGGCGGCGTTCCTCACCTCGTGTCCCTTCCGCGCGGCGACCGGACAGCCGTGCCCGCTGTGCGGCGTCACGACCGCGGCGCTGGCGCTCCTTCGCGGCGACGTCGAGGCGAGCCTCGCGCTCCACCCGGCCGCGCTGGCGCTCGCGACGCTCGCCGTGAGCCAGCCCTTCTATCGGCTGCTGCGGGCTCTGAGGCCGCGGTTCTCGCTCTACGAGGAGCTGCTCGTCACCGGCACCGGCATCGTGGCCGCGATCGTGGTGATCGCGCTGGCGTGACCTGGATCACTTCGCGAACAGCGCGGGGTCGAGGTCCGCGGTGAGCATCAGGAAGTCGAGCTCCATCGTGCCCTTGGAGGTCGGGCAGTCGGCGCCCGCGCACGGATCCGCGACCTCGTCGACGTGGATCTTCCCGTTCGCGAGCAGGGCGCGGATCTGCGCGGCGGTCACGGTCTGGTTGAAGATGCTCTGGAGCTCGACGTACAGCACCTGGGCGCTGAACGCCTCGTTGTCGACCGCGAGATCGAGGTCGGCACCCGCGACGAAGCTGTCCATGGGGATCATCACCTGGAGCATGATGATCTTCGGGGGCGCCGTCGAGACCGCGACCTGGAACGCGATCACGGCCGAGTCGCCGAGCTCGGCGTCCTCCGAGACCATGCCGAGGGCGCTCGTGAACCCGACCGCGTTGCAGTTGAAGGACTCCGCGATCGGGAAGGTGTGCTGGTCCGCGGCCGCCGGCGTGCCGTCCGCGGGCACGAGGTTGACCTCCCACTCGGCCTTGAGCTGCCCGAGCGGGACGCAGCCGGCGATCGTCTCCTCGGTGTTGAACGGCAGGCAGTACGACGCGGTCCCCTCGCACTCGCCGGGCGTGCCGCCGTCCGGCTCCTCGGGGCTGCAGTCCGGGTAGCAGTAGTTGCCGATGATGTCGTCCGCGCTCTCCGTGCCCGCCCAGAGGTGCTCGGAGCAGACCGCGTCCGTGCAGTCCGAGTCCGGCAGATCGCACGTGTCTTCCGCCGTCGGCCCGGGCACCGGGTCGTCGCAGTCGAGATCGATCGTCATGTCGAAATCGTCCGTGTCCGTGTCCGTGTCGGTATCGGTGTCGGAGTCCGTG
>JALNZK010000044.1 GCA_023229365.1 Pseudomonadota bacterium
GCTCGGCGCTCTCCCTTGGGGACCAAGCAGTCCGCGATTGTGACAGCGGGCGCACTGCCAGGGATCTGCATGGATCCTGGTGGGTCAGGGGAACTGTTACCTCTTGACAGGCTTTTTCATAGAAGGGGCGGCATGAGCCCGACTCCAGCCGGAGAACCCAGCCGCCCAATCCGCACATGCGGAGGGAATCACCCCCCGCTGCCACGGCAGCGCAGGTGGCTGGAGTCGTTTGTCTTGAGCCGCCCTTCAGATCCTCTCCGTCGCGGGTGATGAATCCGCCAAGCCCCTCGCGGGGCCGGAGAAGACCATCTGGTCGGCTCAACAACCAGTGTTGGCTATGGTTCCCAGAGAGTCAAGGATGACGTCGCGCGGGCAGCGTTGTTGTGCCGTGATCGATCACCCGGCGTCGTACTTCGCGACCACCTCGTCGATGGTGTCGCCGCCGTACAGCACCGCGTCGGCGCCGTGATGGTACGCGACCAAGCGGATGCCGTGCTCGACCTCGACCTCATGGAGGAACGCCCAGTCGTCGGTCGTGAGCGCCACCTCGTCGATCGGAACGAGGTTGCTCTCATCGCGCTCGCCCTCGGCCAGGAAGCGGTCGAGAAACTCGTCGCCGTACAGCAGGTCGCCGAGGTCGTCGGCGTCGAGCGCCGCCAGCTCCACGCCCAGCCGGGTCTCGATCTCCGCCAGCACGTCATCAAGGAAGACGTCTTCGTTGTCGTCGCCCGTCATGGCGCCACCGCCCGGGGGTGCGCGCAGGGGGAATCCGCCTCCCATCCGGTCACGCAGGGGCCCGCGTACGGGCACGAGCGGCACGGCCAGTCGCGGACCGGGTAGAACGCCTGAGCGCGGATCGCGGCGAGCACGCCGCACACCACGCGACGCAGGTCGTCCCGGTCCTGCTCGGTGCGCGCCACCGCGTAGGTCTCGAAGGCGGGCGCCTTGGTCTTGAGGAGGAGCTGGATCGTCACGTCCGCGTCGCCGTACCCCAACTCGGGCGCGGCCAGCGTGTACGCGCTCGGTTGCAGGTCGTACGCGAGCCGGTCCTCGGTCCAGCGCCGGGCCCCGGTTTTGTGCTCCAGGATGCGGCACGTGCCGTCCGCGTCGCGCACCACCACGTCGAAGGCGCCCACGAGCCGCTCGGGCAGCACCTCGCCCGTGTCCGGGTCCGCGATCTCGATGGAGAAGGGCGCCTCCACCGCCAGCACCTCGGCCGGGCGCGGCGCCTCCTTCAGGAAGCACGTCAGGAGGGCGGCCCCGGCCGCCGCCATGGAGTCGGCCGTGTCGCGCTCGTCGAACAGCACGGGCGGCTGCTCGGCCAGCTGACGCTTCCACGCGACGTCGAACACGCCGACCAGATCCTCGTAGGCGGGCTCGGGGCGGCCGTCGCGGAGCGCGGCGTAGAAGATCGCCAGCGCCTCGTGGATGGCGGTGCCGAACGCCAGGCTCGCTGCGCGGGTCGCGGGCGGCACGCGACGGACGTACCGCGCCTCGTAGCTTCGGGGGCACCGCAGGTAGGAGGAGATGGCCGAGAACGACACGTGCGGCTTCGCCCGCAGGTGGGCCAGATCGTTCGCCCCGCTCATGCCGCGCTCCGCTTCTCGATCTCCTCGCCGAGCTGCGTGATCAGCGCCGACGCGTCGGCCCGGCCGAGCTGCTCCGGCGCCTTGCCGAACCCCTCCACCGCGCGCTGCCGGATCGCGTCGACGCCCAGCCCGAGCTTGCGCCCCATGCTCCAGATCGCCTGGAGCTGCTTCGGCGTGAGCCGCTCCTGGGTGCCACCGACCGGCCGGGGGTTGGCGACCGGCCGGGTGTCGCCCACCGGCTTCGCGGGCGCGGCCTGCGTGCCCTGCGCAGGCGCGGCCTGCTTGCCCCGCGCGGGCTTCTCCGTCGGCTGCTCGGCAACCTCGTCGGCGTACAGGTACGCGGCCACCCCGAGCATCGTCGCGCACTTCTTCAAGCTGTCGGTCGCGGCCGCCTTGTACGCGTCGGCCTCGGACAACACCTCGCCCGTCTCGCGCGAGATCGCGGGCGCCGCCTTCCCGAACGCTTCCTTCACGATGCTGAGCGCGGTGAGCTTGCCGTGCACGAGCACCTCGCCCGTGGACAGCACGCGGTGCTCGACGATCGCGAACGACCAGTCGCCGTCGAAGCAGTCGTTGAGGCGCGCGACGACCGCGCTGCCGCATACGAAGTTGACGGGCTTGCCGAACGATCCTCGGCGCTTCTTGACGGACTCCTCAGGGAACGGCGCGGCCAGGGCGGTGCGGATCTGCTTTTCCATGATCTCCTCGGGCAAGGTGTAGACGTCCCCATCCCGCGCGCGCTGCGCGGTTTTCACGGCCACCACCTCGGTGCCGGGGAGTCGTGCGATGCCTACCGGGAACATGGGGCGGGGGGCGGGGAAGTCAAGTGGGCAAAGATGGCCAATGGTGCTGTAATTATTGACTTATCGGCGAGGACGGATGAGACGACAAGGATTGGTTACTACGCCTTGTTTTTAAGATATTCCGACGCGTTGTCGAGACACGTCCTCATGTCGTTTTCAGAAGACCTGAAGTCCCTGCCGATTTTGTCGTTGATCCGCGCACAGACGACATACTGACCAACGTTGTAAGCCTCCGACAACAGCACCTCGGCGCTGAAATTATACGAGATACTGTCGCCAGGACGCACTACCTTCGCCGCGAGCCACTCCCCGGTCACTCCGTCCCGCACGGGTTGGAGGACACGGCCGCCGCTGAGTTCAAATACGACTGTGCCCCCGAAGAAGAAGTCGGCTGGCGAGTGGTTCTCGATCTTCACCCCGATGATCACCCGCAGTCGCGGATCTGGTGACTCGGGCACGGGAAATCCCGCAGCCAGAGTCACACGGATGTCGGGCCGGGGCGCGGTTAGAACGTCAGCTTGCCCGCGCCCCGGCCGGTCGATCGGTGGCGGCAGCGTCGGATGAAAGATGGGACAAATTCGCGCGACGTCGGTGAGGATGCGCCAACGCAGCTGGTCAATTTCGTGGGCTGCACGAGGGTCGATCGTGAATGTCGAGCAGTCGCCATCTCCGCACCCGCATGGTCGGATTTCGCCCTCCCTCACCAGCCGATCAAAAGTTTGGCGTAGACCTGTTAGGCCCTGCGTGATTTCTTCGAGCACCTGCTTGTTCTGGCTCTTCTTGAGCTGATGTCGACTTGGGATTCGTCCGATCTCTGTGCCGTCGCGGAGCCGCCGAACACCGGTGTTCAGCACCTCTATGGTATCGGTAATCGCCTTCTTGAAATCTGGGATGCTGCTCTCCGCGTGAAATGGGGTGGAAAACGCGGGTCGGTCGAAGCATTCGGCCATCAGCGCGAGGATCTCGTCGTCTCCCATCTCGTCGACGGTGCCGAAAACGCGGAGCGCATCGGCCAATTCTGGGAATGGCACGCCGTCGACGAAGCGCTTGAGGAGGACAGGCTGATCTCGGCGGAGACGCTCTTCGAGTTCTACCCCGCTCCAGATCTCGGTCGTGCCGATACCCTTCGTTCCGGCTTCCGTCTTTACGCGGTCCTTCATTTTCGCCGTGACGCCGTGTCCGGTGATCAGGACGAAGCAGTTCGGCACTCCGTTCGGCCCGGAGATGATCTTCCCGATGTCCGCGCGCGCCTTCTCGAACTTGAGTTGCTTATGGTTGGCGCACTGGTAACAGACCGTTTCCCCGTTTGATCGAACACCCCAGATGTCCCGACCTGAATCGCCTCCGAGTTGGCCGTACCAGTCGAGGGTTGCCCAGGTGTCGAGCCGCAGAACGTAGCCAAAGCAAAGGCGCTCGAATTGCGTGCCGGACAGATCCTCGAAGTGGATGCTCCCCACCAGAATTTGTGGCGTCCCCCGCCGGTCCTTTGTGGCCATGTGTGCACCCTTTTCCCGCCGGTCCTCACCGGCTCTTCCCACCCCGACCTCGATTCCTCTTGCACGCCATCGTGCTCAACACGCTCGGGCATCCATCCCTCCCACCCGTACCACCCCTATTCCGACTTACGAACGCGGCAGCCGACGATGTCTGTCGTAGGGTGCGTCGCCGGGTTGCCAGATCGCGTCGATGTTCTCCGGCGGCACTGGCGCACGGAAGAAGACGTCCGCGCCGAGATCGCTGAACCCGAGACGCATCCCGACCATGCAGTTCGCCAACGACGGACAGCACTCGTGTTGATCGGCGGGCGTCACCGAGAAGTCGATCGCTGCCACCACGATGCTCGGGCGGCCGAGGGAATGTAGCCGTTCACGGTGTCGATTCTCTAGCGGAAAGTAGATCGCCTCACCGCCCCAGATACTGAGCAGAGGTTCGCACCCATTGGGACTTTCATCGAAGATTTGGCGAGACAGGATCAAGCACACCTGCCCTTCGGTAATAGGGGCGCGGAAGCTCCACGCCGGGTCCGCAAACTGATTTCCGCTCTCGAAGGCATCGCGCTCGGCGTCCGAGATCGCGCCGACCTCATGCGCACGCCGAATCCGCTCGTTGACAAGATCCGGGCCGAGCCTCCGCAGCCCCTGATCCAGGATTACTCGGCGCTCGTGGTCGAGCAGCCGGGTACAATGGTAAGCGCGCACGAGTTGCGATCCCACCAACCTCCGCAGGTCTTCTTCGTCGTCGATCCGAAGGTCGGCGGTGAACTCGGTCGAGCCGCACAACTCGACTGTGTGTTCATCTACCCACGCGAGGACCTCCGTTGGCCACGTCGCCGCGTCGTCCACATCGATCACCGGGCGAGCGTCAGTTGCCCTAACTCTCCTGCCCATTCAGAACCCTTTCGGCGCCCGGGTGATCGCGCTCTCGACTTCGCGGACCAAGCCGGGCTGGTTCGGCATCGACGCCTCGCGCGTGTGTGAATGGAAAAGTATAGCACGGACGCGTAAGAGGCCGAAGACCGGAATGCTCCAGGAAGGATATTCCGTTCGGTGCGACTACGGCGCTGTCCTGGCAAGTTTCGCCTCGATCGCCTCGATGACTTTCTTGCCCACCTCAAGGACGTGATCAGCCTGCACTCTCATATCTTCAATTGTCCGGCTGCGACGCTTTCGTGACCCGCTTCGTGCAGTCTCAAATTGAATGTCCATCTCATGAATGATCTCGTTCCGCGCATCAAAAATCTGTTTGAGGGTTCCTCTGTCGAATTTTACTTCTTCGCCGACCCCAAGCGCCTTGAGCGTTTTAAACAGCTCATCTGGGCTCTGTAGACTCTCTCCGGTGAGATGCAGAATGTACTCCTCGACAATTCTTTGCAGTGGTGATGGTGCAATCAGAATGTGCGCGATAAACTTGCGGTCCTTGGTCTGTCGATCATCGTGAACACCGACAGCATCGTCGCGAATTCGACGCGCTACAAACCTCTCCAGTTCGCTCTGGACTTTCGAGTCTTGCGCGGCGAGGAGCTGAAGCGAGTCGCGGATAAGTTGTTTTAAAAGGGAGTCGAGACCGGCACAAGCGAACACCAGCATCGCCCGCAGGAGGTCCTGCTCAGGGTGCGTGAGAGCGCCACCGGACTCGCGTCTTGCCTTACGGCTCGCATCACACTGAGCTAGGAACGCGTCCTTTGCCTCGGTGGCGTACTCAAAAACAAGTCTCGCCTTTTCCGTTACGGCAGGCGTTTTCCTTTTTACCATTTCCCCCACTCCAAGTCGATTGACACCTGACTCTAGCGCCACATCATCCACCCAGCAAGAACCAGGTTGGAACATGCCCGGGTTGTCAGGTTCGCTCTCACCCGATCTCGAACGCCTCCCCGTCGCGCAGGCGCCGGACGTTGGCGAAGCGGTGCGCGTGCTGGTCCCAGTCGAAGCTGTGGATCGGGACGAGGTGGCGGGGGGCCATGCGCGCGGCGAACTCCTGGAGGTCGGTCGTGGAGGCGTGGCCGCTCGTGTGGATCTGGGCGAAGGCGGCGCCCGCCGCGTCGAACTGGCGCCGGATGTCCGCGTAGGCACCGCCTTCCAGGTAGCCCGACCACATCGAGAACATCCACGCGTCGTCCTTCGCGATCGCGAGCCCCTTGCCGGTGAAGTCGCGCAGCAGCGACGGCTGCAGCATCACCACCGCGTCCCGGATCTCGCCGAGCGCGGCGGCGCCGATGGCGTGGCCGGAGGTCGCGCACCGCTCGACGAAGGCGGGGGCGTTCAGGCCGCGCGTCATGTTGTCACTCCTCACCGCGGACAGTGGCGCTCTCTTCTCTCTACTCGCTGTCATCGGGAAGTGGGACGCCCAAGGCTTTCCACCCTTCAATGATCTCGCGGGTGAACTCATGATCATCTTTTGAAATGATGTTCCGCTTCCCGATGGCGACGCGCATAATCAGCACCATGCCTTCTGTGAATAGCTGATCACCTCTGGACGAGCGGAACGGTGTCTTTGGTAACAGCCCGACGCGGATCCAAGAATAGATAGTGTACTTCGACCGCTGTACCTCGATCGCGACTCCTGGCAAAGTGTACGCGACGGTGTTCACCCCATTAACCTGTACCGGCAATGGCTCCCGCGGCCCTCTCGGCCGAACTGTTTTGGGTAACAATCCCGCCTTCCGCAGTTTGTCTCGTTCAACGCGTTTCTTCGCTCGTCCATCCCGAACGCATCGCAGAACATTGTCCCGATACTCCTGGTCGACCTGGTACTTGTTCTTTCGATAATCCAACAGCAACGTTCGATTACTATTGTAGTACCTTCGCTGATACTCCTTCCGATCTCGCCCGTGCTGCGTCTTGGCCACTTCGGGGTTGGCGACGTCCCGCTGCAACGAGATCAACTTCCTAACACGCTGCTTGCCGCCATCAGGGTTGCCGACGACCTCGAAGCCGCAGGCGTCGAAGAGGCTGCGCGTGCCGGTCCACGCGAACGCCGCGGGGGTCGGCGCGCCGTCCCGCGCGGGCTTCACGGGGTAGCCCTCGGCGATCTCGGCTCCACGCACGCGCAACATCTCCAGGGCGGCCCCGAGCAGTGCCGTGGCGATCCCCTTGCCGCGCCAGCCCCGCTTGATGAAGAAGCACGGCAGCGACCAGACGCGCTCCGCGTCCGCGCAGGCCAGGCTCGGCGCGCGATCGAGCTTCGCGTACTCGACCCGCCGCCCGTACGCGCACCAGCCGACCGGCTCCCCGTCGACGTACGCCAGCACGCCGTGGGCCGCGTCCTTGCGGACCAGGGCGCGCATGCGCCGCTTCGCCTCGTCGCCCTTGATGTCGGCCCAGCGCTCGCCGCGCTCGGTGCGCCACGACATGCACCAGCACCCACCGCACGCGCCGTTGGAGCCGAACAGCCGCTCCAGGTCCGGCCACAGCTGCGGCGTGAGGTCCTTGGTCTCCACGTTCATCCGACCCCCCGATCCACAATCACGACGTCCGGCACCACCGGCGTCCAGCGGGCCGCCACGGCGCGGGCATCGGCCTTCCGCGCGTACGTGCCGATCACGACCGCGCCGGGCACGTACACCGCGTACCGCCCGGACGGAGACTTCTCCGGCGCCCGGGTGAGCGCGCTCTCGACCTCGCGGATCAGGTCGGGCCGGTTCGTCATCGACGCCTCGTGCTGGGTCAACGGAAGAGCGTAGCACAGTTGCGTAGGAGGTCGAAGGCCGAGACTTTGCAGGAAGGATATTCCGTACAGGTGCGACTACCCGTCCAGGCGCTTGATCTTCCGCTGCTTCTCCAAGATCTCGTCCAGTTTCTCGCTGATCTCCTCAAGCTGACGAAGACTGGGCAACTTCGCTTGAAGTTCGTCGAGATCCCCGAGGTTGTCGATGGCTTCGCCCACCTGTTCGAGGTGGCGAACATCGGGCAGCTTCTCCTTGAGTTCGTCGAGGTCGCCAAGCGCGTTCAACTCGTCCTGGATCTGCTCCAGGTAACGAACATCAGGGAGCTTGCTCTCCAATTCGTCGAGGTCGCCAAGCGCCTTCAACTCGTCCTGAATCTGCTCAATGTCTCGGACGGTCGGGAGCTGGCTGTTCAGCTCCTCAAGATCCAGGTCCGCGAGGACTTCCTTGATCCGCATCAGCTTGGCCAACAGCTCGTCCAAGTCAGGCAGATCGTCGAGAGCGGCCTTCAAACCCTGCACATCGGCTGACAACATTCTCACCCTCCTCCCCAGGACCTCCCCCGGGTCGTCGTCACATCCTGCGACACCGCGCCGCAGGTCGTCCGCTCGTTGCGTGATCAGGTCACAGAGGATCTCCGTCTTCGACCGCTTCTCGACCTCGGACAGGGTATCAAACAGCGCCTGCTCGTCCGGTCGGAGCCGAACCGTGATCGCTTCCCCTCGTCGTTGTTTCGGCGGTTTGTATGCAGCGGACATTCCCGTTCCTCAATCCTTCATCTCTTTATAACACAGTATTTCAGACATGTCTAGTGTATTGCATATATCTTTCGCTTTAACTTCGTTCCCCTCGGAGGGCTTTCAGAAACAGGAGTGAACTGGGTGGTAAAGGGCGTCAGGCAGGGCAGTGGCACGGCCTCCCCGCCTTCAACACGCAGCGCGGCTTTGACATCAAGATCCTGGAAGCGGACCTCCGCGAGTTCTCCGAGCGGCTTCGCGTGTACGTCGACTGGGGAGCCGTGGACGAGGAGTGACCGCGACCGTCCGTCGTTCGTGCTCCGGTACCGCCCTCTAGATCACTCCCCCGCAGGCGTCCCGCCGTCGAGCGCGGCGGAGAGTGGCTCAAACTCGCGAACGACGAGGTGCCGCGCGCTCCCGCGGCCGTTCAAGTGCCAGTCTTTATCGAACCGCCACGCGAAGTAGGCGTGCTCCCGCGCAGAACGTATGGCCGCTGGCGGCGGCGGGAACGGCGAACCGGTGCAGATCGCGGACACCGCCGTGGCGTCGAAGAAACCCGACCCGGAAGTCGCGACCAGCCGGATCTCGTCCAGCGCGCCCGACTGCCCGATCGCGAACTCGACCTGCGCGGCGCGCTCCACCTTTGCGAGCACGGAGGTAGTGTCGACGATCTCGCCGATCGGCGGCGGCACGTAGAACGGGTTGTACCGGAGCCAGCTGCGCTGCACCGCGCCGTGCAGCTGATCGGCGGGCAAGCCGACCTCGGCGAGGAACGCGTTGAACGTCGGTGTGATCCGGCTGTTGAGGACCGAGAGGTACCCCTCCACCGCGCGCCGAGCCTCGGTCGCGGTCAGCGGCGCATCCTCCGGATACCGGCGGTTGTCGCCCAGCGCGCCGAGCACGAGCTGGCTCCACCGGGTCGCCCTCTGCCCGTCGATGCGCTTGCGACGTAGCGCCTGCTCGTAGTCCGCACGGTCCTGAGCGGCGCGCGTCCCGAACGTCCGTTCGAACCCGTTCCAGCCGAGGGCGAGATCGAGTCGTTCCGACCGCGGGCTCTCGCCGACCCCGGCGTCGACCGCAGGCGGTTGTGCCGCGGGCATCGCGACCGGGAGGTTCTCTCGAGTCGCCGCGCCGTGTCGATCTCCTCGCTCGGGCCGCACGCTGGCGACGTCCCCCTCCGGTTCGGCGTGCGCCGGTCGGGGCGGAGCGGCGTTCGACGAGTTCATCGGCTCGGTCTGTGCGGCCGCGCCGCCGACGATCCTCAGCTCGACCGCGATCGACTCGCCTCGGGTGCGGTGATCCGCAGCGCGCGTCACGGCGAGCAGCAGAGCGATGTGGATCAGCACCGCCCCGACTACCGCCACCGCGGCTCGGCGCCGCATCGCTCTGCTCTCTTCCGTGTGTCCTTCCATCGAGCGCGCTTCCTTCGAAACACTAATCCAGACGAACCGCGCGGTCGAGAGCGCCGGTTTGTCGGTTTGTCGGGGTCCGGGGCGAGCCTGTCACTGACGGCGAGGTTGGATGGACAGCGACGATGACGGCGCCGACTACAGCGCCGGGCACCCGGGCGTCGCCGCGATCATCCGCGCGAGCTTCCCTCGCGCCTCCGGCGACAGCGGCGCCTCGTTCGCGCACATGTGCATCGCGGCGCAGGGCGGCGCCGGGGTCTTCGGCCAGTCGGCGATCGCGTTGTCGCACCGGCGCCAGGCGTCCTTCCCCTCCCAATCTCTCGGACCAGCACAGGCCACAGCGAGGATCATCAGAAGCGTCGGGAGTACGACAGAAGCGACCGAAGGATAGCTGCGCCGGTCCTCAGGCGGATAAAGGTTCATCAACCGATCTCGTTCACGCCTACGCGCCTGTCGCCGCCTGCGCCGCCTTGAAGTGCTCCCCGCACATCCCGTTGCCCCGGGCGTAGCGGTTCTTCCCGCAACCCGGCACCGAGCACTTGGGGTAGTTGATCTTGCGGCGCTTCTTCCGGGCCGGGGCCTTGGCCGCCTTCTTGACGGACTTCTTGGCGGTCGCCTTCGCTGCCATCGCCTTGGCAGGCCGTCCAGGTTTGCGCCCCGGCTTCCCCTTCGGCGGGCGTCCGGGCTTGCGCCCTGGCTTCGCCTTGGGCGGGCGGCCGCGCCGCTTCCCGCCGGTTGCAGCAGGCGCCGCACCGCCCTGCACGGCGAACAGCTCCTGGAGCGTGGCGACCTGCACGGCGGTGATGATCGACCTGGCGAAGGCGTCGGCGGCCTTCTCGATGGCGGATGCGAGCTGGGACATGGGGTTGTTCTCCTTGTTCGTGCGTGCTGGATTACCGTCCGTCCATTGCGCCTGTCAACGTCGGACTCGGCTTGAACACCACGACCCGCCGGGGGCCGATCACGATCGCCTGGCCGGTCAGGCGATGAGGAATACGGCATCTAAACAGTTTCACATTGCTTCGCGATCAAATAGGCCTTCGGGGCGCGACGAACTTTAGTTCACGCTGATATTCGACTCCTTTGAAATGCTGTTTATAGGTGAACCTATTTAGAGGTCCAAAGAGAGCTAGGTGACACTTGCGCGGCCGGCCGACGACGTGATTATATCGGACATGGCGACTTGCTCCATCCCGTTGCGCCGAGCGCCACTCATGACGGGCGGCCTGAAGGCGTTCCTCCTCATGGTGTTTTTCGGATTCGCCTTAGAGATCCTGCCGCTGGTGCCAGCAAGCCTCGCCGGCGTCGCTGCCGTGATCGCGGTGTGGGTGCTCGCTCTTCTCGCGATGCGCCCCCGCGAGGCGCAGTGCATCGAGTTGCGGGACGACGTCGTCCGCCTGCCGAAAAGTTGGGGCTCGCCCGAGATCGTTGAAATCCCATACGCGGAACTGCGTTCTGCGGGATACACGGGCAAGGGAAGACAACTTCGTCTGGCAATCCGCTCGACGCGCACCACGACCGAGTTCCCGCTTTCCGCTTTCGTCGACACGAACGTCCTGCCGCTCCTACGCGAGGAGCTGTACGCCCGACTCGAACGGATCGAAGGCGGTCCTCGGCTGAGCGAGTTCATGCGGGAGCAGGCTTTGATCGACGAGCGGGTTTGGGAATACAAGCCGTTCGTGACCTATGCCTTATGTGCGGTGCTCGCTGCCACGTTCTTGGTGGTTGCGTTCTTGACGTCCCAGCAAACCGATTTCGCGCTCATCCGCTTCGGCGCACTCGTTCCTTCCCTCGTTCGGGACGGCCAGTGGTGGAGACTCCTTTCCTCCGCCTTTTTGCATGCGAATGTCCTCCATGTTTGGGTTAACGGTACCTCCCTGTTCTTCCTCGGTGCGCTCTTGGAGAGGTCCCTCGGTGCCTCCCGATTCACTGTGATCTACGCGACCTCTGCGGCCGCCGGATCGGTTTTCTCGGTGGCGTTTATACGTTCTATCTTTTCAGTTGGCGCATCAGGCGCGATCTTCGGGTTGCTCGGCGCGCTGGCGGTTCTCCATTGGCACTGGTGCCGTCAGTTGCCAGCGGGAGTTGCACAGTCGCGGCGATGGTGGATCGTCATCGTTGGGCTGAACGTCGCCGTGCCAGTGATGGTATCCCAGATCGACTACATGGCCCATGTCGGGGGACTACTTTTCGGCGCTCTGACGACGTGGATTCTGGTGCGGGGTTCGAAAGCCGTCGAGCTTCCACTCTCGGCGGGCACACGCCTGCGAGGTCTGTCGATCGGATGCGCAGCGCTGGTCGCCGTCGCATGCGGCCTAGCCGGTTGGCACGGTCGCGAGCCGCAAATGGAGGAGCAGCTTGCTGTAGCGCATCGCATCCTAGTTGACGCATCAAGCACGCCAGAAGAAAAGTATATCGTGGCTTGGGCGATCGCTGCGGACCAGTTGCGTCCGCCGGAGGATAGGAATGAAGAGTGGCTCCACCTAGCCCTGAAGGTAACCTCTGCGGCGATCGCCGAGAAACCCGACAACGCGCACTATTACGATGCCCAGAGCCACCTTCTGTATAGGCTCGGACGCCTCGATGAAGCGATCGCGGCGGAGAAGAAGGCGCTTAATCTGGCAACGGATGATGGTGAAGCGGCCAATTACAAGCAGTTCTATTATTCGCTCAACCAGGACAGGTTCGAGGCCCAGGTTCGCGATATCGAGGCGCAGCGGCAGATAAAGGGAAACTGATGCGAGAGCCTGAACGAGCGATCGTTCTCCCCTGCGGTCCAAGAAGGCTTTGCCGGGTTCCCCGCGGCTTGCCGCGGGGCGGAAGGCATGCCTTGCCGGGGGGATAGAAGGGGGGCAGGCAGCCCCCCTTCTCCACAAAGGCCGCAGCGAGATGCTGTATACCGAGAAGCATGGCGTGGCGCAGAACGAGTCATGCTGTCTACGACGCGAGCTACCACCTGGTGTGGTGCCCGAAGTACCGAAAGAAGCTGTTCGAGGATGGCTTGATCCGGGAACGAGCGGCCGAGATGCTGCGCGAGATCAGCGAGGAGTACGGGTTTGAAATCGACAAGCTGGAGGTGGCGGTCGACCACGTGCACGTGCTGCTATCATTCCCGCCGAAGTACTCGATCTCCGAGGTTGTGAGGACGTTGAAGAGCAAGAGTGGTCGAGCGCTGTTCCGCGAGTTCCCCAGGATCAAGCGAAAGCTCTGGGGTGGGGAGCTGTGGGGGGATGGCTATTTGTAAGGACTCGCCGTACCCCGTCTTGTCGTAGCTGACCATCCCGAGGACGATCTCACCTCCGACGAGGAGGTGCTCCTGCTGCAAGGCGAGAACGACCGTCTGCACAAGCGGCTCGATGAGCTGACGCGCGAGAATGCCAAGCTCAAGGGACTCGACGAATCGAAGCAGCTCGAGCTGGAGATGCTGCGCCTGCAAGAGCAGATGGACGCGCTGCGGCGGCGGCTGTTCGCGGCGTCGTCGGAGAAACGCCCGGGGGACAAGGGTGACGGGGACAAGGAGAAGAAGACCCCACGGACCGGGCACGGGCCCAAGGAGCAGCCCGAGCTGCCCATCGTCGAGCAGACGCACGAGCTCCCTGCCGACGAGATGACGTGCTCGTCGTGCGGCGGGACGCTCGCGGAGTGGGAGGGGCAGTTCGAGGAGTCGGAGGAGGTGACGGTCGTCGAGCGGCGGTTCATGCTCCGCAAGCACCTGCGCAAGAAGTACCGCTGCACGTGCGGGGCGTGCGTGAAGACGGCGCCGGCGCCGGAGCGCCCGATTCCCGGCGGTCGGTACTCGACGGAATTCGCGGTGGAGGTGGCGGCGCAGAAGTATCTCGACCATCTGCCGTTGGAGCGCCAGGCGCGGATCATGAAGCGCGAGGGGCTCGCGGTGGACTCGCAGACGCTGTGGGACCAGGTGTGGGCGCTCGCGCGGCTGTACGAGCCGACGTACGAGCGGATCCGCAAACACGTGCTCGCGCAGGAGGTGGCGCACGGCGACGAGACGCCGTGGTACCTCTTGAAGAAGGGCGGCCGCGAGCGGTGGCACGCGTGGGCCGCGGCGTGCCACGACGCTGTCTACTTCCACATCGACAGGCGGCGGAGCGCGGACGCGGCGGACGAGCTGTGGTCGGGGTACGCGGGGTGGCTCGTGGTGGACGGGTACCAAACGTACCTGTCGCTCGCGAAGCGCAAGCCGCCCGGCGCTCTCAAGCTCTCGTACTGCTGGGCGCACGCGCGGCGGAAGTACGTGGAGGCGGAGCCGCACTACCCTGCGGAGTGCAAGGTCGCGCTGGATCTGATCCGCGAGCTGTACCTGGTGGAACGCGAGGCGCCGGATCCGATGCCACTCACTGGCGACGAGCGGACGCAGGCTCTCGAATTGCGGGCGCGGCTGCGGTCCGAGCGGTCGGCGACCATCGTCGAGCGGATTCGGGAGTGGGCGGCGGCGCAGCGGGCGCTACCGGAGAGCGCGCTCTTCAAGGCGATCCGGTACATGACCGACCACTGGCACGGGCTGACGCGATTCCTTCACGATCCGCGGCTGCCGCTCGATAACAATCTGGTGGAGCGCGAGATCCGCAGCCTCGCCGTTGGCCGCAAGAACTTCTACGGCTGCAAGTCCGAGCGCGGGCTCAAGGCCGCCGCGATCCTCTACACGCTGATCGGCACCGCGAAGCTGCAAGGCGCCGAGCCGAAGGCGTACCTCCTGGCCCTCGCCCGTGCCGCCCTCAGCGACCCGTCGACGGCGCTGCTCCCGAACGAGATCGGCTGAAAACGATCAACCGGCGACGAGATCGTGCTCCGGCGCGGCGACGGGGTACGGCGAGGCTTTACGGCTATTTTGCGAGAACCGTCGGAGACAGCATGACGAAGCAGATCATCGAGCGCTACATCGAGCACCACTACAGCATCGAGCAAGGGCCTGCGCAGCTTGGCCTCAAGCTGCGCTCATGAAACCCCGCGGCTTGCCGCGGGGAGATTCATTTCAAACAGGTCGCCGAGCAAGAAAAAGAGGGACGACTCTATTAGAAATCTGCGGAAGATCAGAACTCCACCGGGAGGTTCAGTGCCGGCGGTCTGAACTCGAACGGCGGCGGATCCACGTGGCCCTTGCGCCCCGGGATCCTCGAGAGCCTGTTGAGCCACCCTTGCATAGACTCACCCGACGACAAGCCGCCGGTCCCGAGCTCCGGCTTTCCGACGGTGAATCCGAAGCCCATGTCGTCCGGGCCGCGCGGTGGTCCCCATAGGCCGCCGCCCGACCCGCGACCGCCCCGTGGCCGGTTGTGGCGCGGGTTGAAGAAGTCGTCGACCGGCTCATCGATGGCGGTGCCGAGATCGAGCGCGCCGTTGGTGTGGGTGACTATCCCGGAGATGTGGACGCGTGCACGTGGCGCCTTGTGGCCACCCATGGGATCGAAGAAGTCGTCCACCGTGTCGCTCTCACCCTCGTTTTCATCAGGAACCCCCCACGCGGTGTGTCCTTCCGACGGTCGATTGATCACATGCGATCGCCGCAACAGGTTCCGAATATCGTGCACATCCTCTGGATCAAATCCACCGCCCGATTCATCGAAATCGTTCGGTCTAAATTGAAACACCCATTTCCCCGTCACGGGATCCCATTCGTAAACATGTCCAGCCTGATCTACCAAATAGATTGTTTTGTCCAGTCCAGTAACTATAAGATAACCATGACTGTTTTCCGTTTCTGTTGTGGCAGATTGGTGGGGTTTCCTTGGACCCGTATCACCGCTCACCGTGAATGCTACGCCTATAACAGTTACTGCGGCGCCAGCCATCACTCCTGCTGTTGCAGCCGCTTGAGTCCCTGCCCCTACTATCCTTCCAGCGACAGCCGAAGCAGCTGTGGCAGCACCGTATTTAGCCCCCTGTTGAACTGCAGTTTTAACTACGAAAACTTTTCCGGCCGCATTAGGTGCTTTTGTGCCGCCAACACTTTGGCGGGGTATATCATCTAGTCCAATTCTGTCCCCAAAGGTAGGACCATAGTTAGGATCTCTCCCATCCGGATCGATAAACCCATTCACCATCCCCCCCACATACGCATACCCGTTCCCATAGTTGTTCAAATCCCCCCAGATCCCAATGGTATCTGCGGATACAAACCGGCCGTGATCGGAAAGGTAGTACCGCGTGCGGTTATAGTACAATCCGGTTTCGGCGTCGTACTCGCGACCGGCAAAGCGGTACGGCATGTAGTCGATGGGAGAATCGCCGACGGTGTTGCCGTAGAGATCGTAATACAAATAGTCGTTCACCCCGCCTGACTCGTTGACCAGCGCCGTTACGTTGTTCCGGATGTCGGTCGTCGGTGCCCACTGGCCTGCCGGGGTCCAACTCGTCGTGTACGTGTACTTGTCCCAGCGCAAGTACCGGTCCGTCGCACCCGGTTCGTGGTGGGTCACGAACAGCCAGTGGTCACCCGAGGGGAGTTGATTGTGCTCCTCCATGACGTTGTCACCGTACAGGTGGTACGACTTGCGGTTGGTGAAGGCGCCGGCCGAGTAGGTGACCTTGGACACACGCCGCCCAAAGGCGTCGTACA
The DNA here is from genome assembly GCA_023229365.1 of Pseudomonadota bacterium. NCBI lineage: Bacteria > Pseudomonadati > Pseudomonadota > Pseudomonadota bacterium. The sequence continues at coordinate 16,274 of JALNZK010000044.1, forward strand.
CGAACCGCGCGATCACGTTGCTCTCCTCGGTACCACCCTTCTTCACGACGATGAGGCGGCCCATGCGGTCCCAGGTGGCGTACACGTCGTTCGCCGTCCCAGGCCTGTCCAAACTCACGAGGTTGCCGAAGTCGTCGTAGGTGAGCGACTGTTTCAAGACGTCAAGGTTGTACACACTCTCGATCTGGTTCATGCCGTTGGCCGTGATCCGGTGCTCTCGCGTCTGGGCGGCGGAGATCGGATCCGGGGTGACGTTCGGGTCCCAGATCTGGCGGAGGTTGTCCACCTCATCGAGCGCGAACGCCTGGTCGCCCGTGCGGTCGTAATCGTACCGGGACACCCGGCCAAGGTGATCCAACGTATAAAAAACGTCATCGGTCGTGTTATCGACAAAGTCTTCAAAGAGGAGTCGATCGTTGGCGTTGTACGTGTACTCGTATTCCGAATCTGATGATCCGTTGACGAGGTACTCCTGGCCCGCGAGAAGGCCGAATCCGTTCCACCACGGCACGCCGGTGGACTCCTCGCGGTTGTTGTCCAGCGTGACCCCCGGGGCGACGATCACGTGCTTGTTCACGAGCTTGTCGCCGATCCACGAGAACTGCGCGATCGGGTAGGAGGTGCTGAGCTCCCATGCCATGGTCAGCCGGCCCTCGTCGTTGCGCGCCCATCCCAGGCTCTGCCACCCGGTAGAGATCGGGAGCGTCATGGTGGCCAGATGGCTACCGTAGTACAACGCGGTCGTAGTCCAGTACGTCGACCCGCCGAGGCTGGCGACATACCACACCATCTGCTTGTCACTTAGCCTGTTACCGAGCGTATCCCATGAAAACACAGACTTCACAGAGGTCGCGACGGCCGTATTGTCGAGGTTGTAGTCCGTTACCAAGTTAGGCAGGCCGTTGTTGCGGTAGGTGAACGTCTGCATCAGCGCGCCGTTTACCGTGACCGTCTTGGTGCGGTTGAAGAGATCGTTCGTCTGCAACACGGTCCGCACGGTCGTCCCGCCGCCATTCTGATACACGATCTGCTGAATCGCGCCGTCTAGGTTGCGCGAGAAAATCTTGCGGAAGCCGTCAGGCCGCTCCTCTTGGGCAACTTCGCCGAACGAATTCACGGTCCATGTCGTAACGTCGCCATGGTCGTCGGCCCGACTGAGCAGGTTGCCAGCGTAGTCGTACGTGGCAGCGTTCTGGATGATCGGCCCGAGAACGGCCAGCTCCCCGCCTTCGTCATAGTACTGCTTCTCTGTGCCGCCGTTCAGGAAGTACCATGGTTCAGCGGGCGGAGTGATCGCGCAGCCGTTTGTTTCGTCGAACCGCTCGTACATCGCGATGGCATTGCCTCTGCCGTCGCGGGCGTACACGGTCTGCTGACACTGAGCATCCACTGTGGAAACGAGGTAACCGTAGCCATCGTAATCGAAATAGGTGATATGCGCGTCTTCCTCGTTATCCACGTTCACGTTTGCGCTCCACACCTTGTGGCCGACCAAATCGTAACCGTATTCGTACAACTCGGACATGCCCTCACCCGGAACCGGCGGTGTTTCAACGTCATAGCGCTCCTCGCGTTCCACACGATCGAGCGCGTCGTAGTAATAGTATACGGAGGTGTCCGAAAACCCGTCGCTCACGGCGTAGACGCGCCCGAACGGGTCATAGTCGGTGTGTACCGTGGATAGAAACTTGTTCACCGGGCCTCTAGCCGCGGTCCGCGTCACTGCGTCGATCGTTTTGTTCTCCTGATCCAGGAACAGGTAGGTTTTGACGTAGGCCGAATTGCTTAAGGGCGCTGAATTAACCGTGTACTGCAATGTCTTTGTCGCGACGTGTGCTTGGCGCGCGTCGTAGACCATGCTTTTACTGCCGTAGTAGCTGTTCGTAGCGAACGACCCGACAGTCGTATTCGGGATGCCCACGGTTTCGTCGACGACCTTGTCGTAGTCGTTATACGAGTACATCGTGGCCAAGACACCGGTCTTGCCCTTGTTCAACGTAACGTCGAGGCCGTCGGTCTTGCGCCTGAGCCGTCCCTTGCCATCGTACTCGTAGTGCGAGTACTCGACGCCGCCCGTGGCGTCGGAGTCGGCGGCGTCGAAGGTGGCGCTTGGCATGTCGTCGTAATTGTACCAGGTTCCGATCGTGCGCGCCGGGTCGGTGCCGCCGCTTGTCGTCGCCGTGTGTAGGCGAAGGCGGCCGTCGTATGTGTATACAATCTGCTTTTCTTCCCCGCCGAAGCAGCTGGATGAAATATCCAAGAGAGTCCTCTGTATTCCGTCAGCGGTGCTCAGGTCTATGAAGGAAAGTGGGCAACCCTGGTACTTCGTTTCGATCTCTACAACATCATTCGCGTCGTATGTGGTCGTTGTGCAATCGTACAGGTCCGCATCGCGCTCGCTGCAATCCGCGACAACGCGCCCCTTCAGATCGTGCGCCATGACGTGCAGCAGCTCGTCGCCCGCATCGTTCTCCTGCACACCGAACTCGCCGCAGGGCGCCCCCATCGGGCACCTTTCAAAAACGACCGCAACTTGCGCTCCGTTCGCGTCGTACATGTACTCCTGGCGCTGCGCCGCAAGGGCGTCGTCACCCCGGACCACCAAGTCGGTCTGGTTGCCCATGAGGTCATATTCGTATTGGTTCTGAACGAATCCCGTTTCAGACACGTCGCTCGGGCCGCTCGGCGTCCCGGTCAGCTGATCCGTAATCTGTCCGATCTCGTTGTAGAGGAATTTTGTCCGGTAGATCGCAGTGGCGCCGTTGAGCCGTGTCACGGTCTTCCACCCAGTGGGGTCGGTCGTGCTGTAGCCGGTTTCCACCACGCGCCCGGTCGGGCTGCGGCTGTACTTTTCGCGCCCAAGGGCATCATAAGCATAGTGCGTGGCGGCCTGGAACCTCGCCGATATCGTTACGTAGCCGGTGCTGTCCGGGATCGATGGGGTTGGAGGAAGCACCTCGCAGATCACGTTGCCGCGAGGATCGGTCAAGTACGTGTCGCCAACGGCTCGGTTGCATGTCGTGATCCAACCGATGGTGTTGTAAATATCGTAGGTCGATGAGAGGTACGCTGGCCATGGGTAGCCCGCGGGCACGTTCACGAACGTGCTGAACGTCAGGTCGAACATGGTGTCCGCGCTCGGCGAGCCGTTCTCAAGGTAGTCGTAGCGGAACAGGCGCTGGACCACGGCATCCGGCCCTGTGAGCGAGACTGGCTTGTTGAAAACCGGTTCGTACGCAGTCAGGGTGGAGTGGATGATCAATCCATCGTTGCTCTCGATCTGGGTTTCGATCTCGTTGGCGAGCCAGAATCTGAGGTACCAGTATTCTGTCGATTCCGCCGAATTCTGCCTCCAGAACGCGAGCATCTCGTCATCGGCTGGCACATTGTCCAAGGGCGAAACTTCGGTGTCGAACACCTCGTCGACGAGGTGCTTGCGGAAGGTTATCCTCCCCTTTGGGTTCGAGATCGGCGTAGCGTCGTTTAAGCCGTTGAAAGAGGACGATTCAAACCTGATCTGCCCATCGAAGTTGGTTCCAAACTCGCGGGTCCACCCCGGGCAGCCGTTCGTGGGATCCAGGCCGGTCGGGAGGGTGTTGCAAGCGCCGGGCGTTTCGGCCAACGGATCGCCGAGCGGAGTCCACTGGGTTGTCGTGTACGCTTCGTGTGTTTTAATCACGTGCTGGCGCCCGTTTGCCACAGTCGCCTTCATGGTCAGCATAGTGTCATCGACACCGAATACTTTTTTCGCCCAAGTGACGGTGTAGGGATCTTCCAAAACATCTGAAACCGGGTGGCCGCTTTTTACTATGTAACTGTAGACGATTTTCGTTCCATCGTCCGAAATCGTCTTGGTTAGACGTCCCGGGTAGTATGCTTCAGTGAAAAAAGGATAAAGGCCTTGACCACCATTCAAAGCTACGATCACCCAACTGTAGTTTTCTGTATTGTACCCCTCATACTCAAACGATGTTACGAGGCGCAGGCTTGTCGGATAGGCAGGATCCGTCTCATACACCTCGGATAATACCGCGTGCGTGTGGTCCGTCGGGATGGCTGGACCTGCGTAAGTGTACTCCTTCCGCCGGATCGCGTTCCCATCGACCATCCACGCGACGCTCAGGAGGTTCAGCGGGCAGTGAGCCCAATCGGCACCAATCGGAACGTGGTGCGTTGTGTCGTACACAATCTCGGGCATCAGCGGTGTGTCGCTGCGGACCGGAGCGAAGTTTCTCTGCGGTGAGTATCCCCGTCCCTCGGTGTCGACGATGCAGACGAGTTGTTCTGCATAGGCCACCTCAGCGTAGTAGTAGTCCTGTCGATTGCCGTTCGCATCCTCGAGGTACTGGAGGCGGAACCGCACCAGTTCGTTACCGCGGGTCCAGTTCTCCTTTTCTTCATAGCATTCGTTGAATGGTTCGCTATCGCACGGTGTGTCGTCGTCCTGCGCAGCCCATACAGCGAAAAACGCCTTGTTGCCACTCGCGTCGCGCACGAGGAAGCCCGGTCTGTGCTCAACGTAGTTTCGAACCGCCTGGGAATTGTACGTGCACTTGTCGGGATCAGACGGTTCAGCTCCGCTGAGATCCGGATCCACCAGGGTTTCTGGGCCGATGTAATTTGGTGGGTAGTAGATCGCGACCTGGGCTTTGGGGCTGTTTACCGTTGTGAACACTCGCGGATTCAAATCAATCCCGTAGCCGTAATCGAAATCGTCGTCCGGATCCCAACCTGGGTTGCCCGGTCTTGTCCCTTGAACCATCTCCATGGGTATCGCCTGACCGGTTTCGTCGTATAAAATGATCTGATCATTGAACCTGTCCCACACGATGTACTGGTTGTAATTGAACCACCAGTTCGTTTCGTTCGACTGTTCCGTCCCACCTGGGGGTTCGAGGGGGATCGATTTCGCGCCACTCGAGTAGGTGCGCTTGATCTGGAAGTCGAAGCCGCGCGATTTTGTGGTCCAGTCGGTCTCTGTGAACGTGTTCTGGCCGATAGACGTCGTCCAGGGCGAGGGCGTCATGAGGTACGACACGACCTCGTTCAGGAAATAGTAGTAACCCTGCATGGGACGCCGCCAGACTTCAATGTTCACTTGGCCAGCATGCACGGGAGCGGTCACAGTCGACCGCGTGCCCAACGACACGATATGCCGGCGATCGTCGACAAGCGCCGTGACCTGATCCCAACCACCGTCTTCCTGGGCACTGTAGAGGGGACGCGTGTACATATACGAGCCACTGCTCAAGTCGTCGTCGCTCAGATCGACTGTGTACATGCTGGTCAGGTCGGTGTCGTACACGAACGGGTTCGGTGTAATACAGCCCAAATGACCACATGCCGAGCCCTTGGCAACCAGCGGATGCCACAGATCTCCCCAATCGCTGCCGTCCGCTTCCCGCACGGCGGCGTCCATGCGGGACTGCGGATTCTGGTAAGTGCCGCCCGTCTGCCCTTCCGCGATCAAACCGAGTTTCTGCGTGACGTAGAAGTTATTGGCATCAAATACGACCGTCGGGATCTTGGCCTTTTTGATCACGCCTGCAATCGCCGGACCTTCACTTCCCGTCCAAGCGAGATCGGTGAAGGTATAGTCATTGTACCAGATCACTAAATCGAAATTCGTTATCGGATTACTGGCAAGATACGACGACATTTCGAGACTCGTCTTTATCGTAACGTTCTGGGCCAATGTCGTCTGCAGGAAGTACTGCAATTTTCCCCACGCAGAAGAGGAACCGGGAGGATTGTTGCCACAGTCAGAGCTAGGACACTGGTACACCATGATAATGTCTCTCTGCTTGTCCGTTGGCAGCGCGCCGGCCTCCTGCGGTATGATCCACATCGCCGCACAAACGGCCAACAACCCGAATACCCCGAGTCTTCCTCTTTGCATGTGTTCCCCCTTTTCGGAAGCGTGCCACGCCACCTTCGACGACCACACAGGTTGTGCCCTGAAGAAATACGTACCAAACCCGTTCGAACGGTCAACCCCAAAAATTTGTCCCCGAATATTTATATTGCCGCTTTAATGGAGTTTTACGCCGGAGAAGGAACTTTGCCCGAACTGGGACATCGTTGTCGTCGCAGAGAGAAACCGCAGGGGAAAGCCTCATTACATCCTGTTCATGGTTCCGCCTCCCAAGGTCGATGGGGGAAGGTCGGCCAGATGAACGAGGCGAGCGGGATCGCTACGGCTGGTACTCGTACGCGCCGATGTCGACCTCGGCGCCGACGACGCGAGGGTTGCCGTCGAGATCGAGCGGGATGTCCTCGGTCACGTCGTCGTCGTCGTCCAGATCCGCTGTGTCGGCCGGAAGATCGTAGGTGTTGCCCACGTCGATGCAGGGCGAGCCGTCTTGCAGGTGAAAATCGCCGCCCTCCGCGTCGACGAACAGCGGGTCTTCCTCGAAGTCTCCAGCCCCGGTCCAGCCCCCTTCCACGTCGCTGTAGGTCACGTTCAACGCGAAGAGCGCTGCGCTGGGACCCGCAACCTGAGATCCGTTCCCCCACACGACGCAGTTCCTCACGTGCCCAAAGCCGCCGTCGAAGTTGATCCCGCCGCCGCCTTCGTCGCCCAAGCCGCTCGCCGTGTTGCCCCAGAAGACGCTGCTCTCCACATCCACAATGACGCCCGTTCCGAACGATCCGCAACTCATGCCGCCACCTGTGACCGCGGTGTTACCGGAAAAGGTGCAGTTCGCCACGGCAATGTCGCCGGTGGTCGCGATTCCCCCGCCCAAGAAAGTGGCCGAGTTGCCTGTGAAGACACAGTTCGCCACAGTTCTCCCGTAAGCCATCCCGCCCCCGTCTTCTGCCATGTTGTTCTCGAAGATGCAGTTTCGCACCACTCCGCCGCCGGCCATCCCACCTCCACAGACCGCCAAATTATCCGAAAAGACGCAATTCGTCACAATCGGGAAAGACGATCCGTTGCACATCCCGCCACCCCATCCAGACCACGTATCGCCGGTCGCTGTGTTGCCCGAAAAGACGCACCCCGATACTGTCGGCGAGGACACTTCGTTGTACATCCCGCCGCCATCGCCGGACGCCGTGTTGTCCGAGAACGAGCAGTCCGTCACCGTCAGGGAGGAGTTATCGTTGTACATCCCGCCGCCGTTGCCCACCGCCGTGTTGCCGGAAAAGGTGCAGTTCGCCACGACCGGCGAGGCATCGGCATTGTACATTCCTCCGCCGTCTTCGTACCAAGAACCCCCGTTCGCATTGCCGCCGGTGATCGTGAAGCCGTCGATCAGCGCGCCGTCGGCGCCCCTCACCACGTGGTAGGTGTTGTCGGAAATATCGTCCTCGCCCACGCCGCCGTCGCTGAGTTCGACGGGGTCACTGACGTTGCCGGTCAGGATCGTCTCGTTCGCGGCTATGTCGCGTTGCCCGAGCGACGTCTCTTCGCCCGTGAAGCCGCCGTACAGCTCGACGCCCTCCTTGAGCGAAAAGGTGAACAACCGAGCGCTGGACGTCGATGTGCTGCCCCATTGATCCTCTGTCGGGGCGTATGTCCCGGCGGCGACCCAGAGCGCACACGGGGCCGCCGATGCCGCTGCCGCCTCTGCGGCCGCGTTGATCCCTTCCTGCACCGTCGCGAAGGCGAGCTCCCACGTGCTGCCGTCATGGTCGTCGTAGTCGGAAAGAGCGCCATCGACGTGCAGCGGGCAGATCACATCGACGTCGGTGTCCGAATCGGTATCGGTGTCGGTGTCAGTGTCGGTGTCGACATCCGTGTCAGTGTCCGAATCCGTGTCTGCATCGGTATCGACATCGGAATCGGTATCCGTGTCACTGTCGGTCGTGCCACCGTCGCCGAGTTGGTTGCCGACGTGTTGACACCCGACGAGCGTGCCGACGGAGAGTAAAAAGACAATGACCTGTCGAACCATCTTCACCGCATCACTCCACTCGTCGCTTCATCGACGATGTTGTTGGTCTGGTATGGGACTCATGACTGAATCGTTTTCAGTCAGCTGGGCAACAAGATCAACTCGTGTTTCTGGAGCTTGCTCATCAGATTATCTCCCATGAAACGCCTCTACTAAAAAGCTCATACGTAGCCTAAATTGTTAATGACCACGAAGATCAGCACAAGAAAAATCGGCAACCATAACGAGGAAAACAGACGAGGTAGCGATTGCAGATGTATAAATGCAGGCAGGATGAAAAAAAAGGAAGGGGCCGACATAGTCCTTACCCCGGACCACGGTTGACCGTCACATATCATACCACCCGGAGAGCGGCGCCAAGGCGCGCGAGATCCTAAACGAGTACATCGAGCTACGGTACAACACGTACGGCGACATGGAGGAGGTCGATCCCGAGTTCGCCCACGCCCAGCGTGTCTCGCTCCGTCAGCACCTTGGCCAGCATCTCATGTCCGAGCTGCCACCCGCCCAGGGCGCCACGGTGCTCAAGCAGCTGTTCATCTGAGCTGCCTTCGCGGCGCGAATCTGCGCGCTCCCCGGTGACAAACCGCGCATATCCGACTACGGTCCGACCCGTCCGACGCACTACCGGAGGAGGCCTCATGCACAACATCAATTGGAGCGCGGCGCTGGAGGCGATCGCCGCGGACATCATCACCGTCGCCAGCCACCAGCCCACGGAGCGCCTACCCCAAGAGGAGCAGGTCCGCACGGCCCTCGCCAGCTGGTTCCGCGCGACCGGCGCTCACGCGGTCCACGTCGAAGCCGGGAGCCGCGACGCGAACGATCCAGGGTGTGACCTGCGCATCGTGCTCGCGGACGGCCACGAGATCTGGGTCGAGGTCAAGGGCGGGACCGCCGACGTGCCGGGCTACCTCTCGAAGGCCGCGGAAAACCTCTACGGCTGGCTCCACGACGTGGAGAAGCTCCGCGCCGCCCCGGACAGCGTCACCCGCGCGCTCGTCGTGGTGGGCCTGCGGCAGCGCGGCCACGCCGGGAAGCTGTTCTCGCCGCGACAGCTGGAGCAGGTGACCCAGGCGATCGCCCGCTCGGTCGAGGTCCCCGACGTCGGGTTCATCAAGCGGGAGATCCCGTTCGACGCCTGGCGGGACATCACGCCCGCCGAGGTCGTCGCGCACGCCTGGGTCTGGTAGCTGCGCAAGTGCTCCTGCACTGGTGGTCCGCAAGGGCGATGTTTCGATCGTGCCGGGCGCAATTCACATGAGCCGAATAGCGGCGGGTCCCTTGAGCGAGGGTGAGATCAACGAGCTGGACGTCCTCCCAGGACGACATGTGCCCTAGCTACAGCTCGCTCGTTGGGGAGGACGTACTGAAAACGTAACGCGCGATCCTCGGCGAGCAAGAGGGTCGCGAGTGACTCTCCCCAGTGCTCACGGACACGGTCAACGAGGAGTAGCTCGCGAAGATCCCGATCCCGCCTCCACCCTCGCACGCCACGCCGCCCGCGTGCTGACGTAGTCCTTGCGGCTCGTGTGCGCGAAGAACCAGGGCCAGAAGGTCACGCTGAAGGCGATCAGGCCGGGTTTCCAGGGTTCGAGGCGGAGGCCCGAGATCCACCACGCCCCGGCGGCAACGAGACCAACACCGAGGGAAACCGCCAACCAGACGAAGCGGCGGCGCCGCTGCTCGAGGTAGGCGGTGATGGTCTCCTCGGGGCTCATGTCAGTTGGGTACTACGCGGTAAAGGTCGCGTCCATTCCGGCTGCGCTACTCGCACGCCACGCCGTCGCCGTCTCTGTCGAGATGACGGTTCTCCTCGTACAGCGGAGTCCCGGCGCGGATCGGGGTGACCCCGGCGGCCCGCGCGTCGGCGCACGTCCGGTAGTAGGTGGCCGCTCCCCCGCTCGGTGGAACGGCAGCTGGCCCCCCTGCGGGGCTGCTGGAGACGGCTGGCGCGACGCCCGGCACCGCCGTGGGGGCGCCGGAGTCCGGCGGCAGCGCTTGATCCGGGCAGGCCGACAGCACGCGGCGCATGGCGTCGCGCTCGGCGGCGGTCACCCAGAGGGCGTACTTCACCTTCACCGCGACCTGCCGGGCGACGTAGGCGCAGCGGTAGGGCTTGTTGGGCGGCAGCCAGGTCGCTGCGTCGCCGTCGCCCTTGGCGCCGTTGGTCGGGCCGTCCACCGCGAGCAGGTTGAGGAAGTCGTTCGCCAAGGCCACCCGCTTCGACCGATCCCAGTACTGGGAGCCCTTCTGCCAGGAGTCCGACAGCGCAACGACGTGGTCGATCTGCACGGCGGAGGCGTTCTCCTTGGCGAACGTGACATCGCGCCCCGTGTACGGATCGTGCAGAACGCCCGCGATGACGACGCAGTCGCTGCCCGCACGGCGCTGCACGTTCGTCAGGTCGCGGGCCAGGATGTCGTTGCGTGTATCGCAGCCGTTGTGATCAGCGTCGTACCACGCCTCACCGAACTGCTCCCTGCTGTAGCCGGTCTTCGGCGCCCGGCCCTTGACGACGAGGGAGTCGATAGCGGCGAGCGCAGAGGCCGCGGGCGACGCAGAGGGGCCCTCCACGGCGGGGGCCGGGGCCGGAGTATCGGGGATGGGCGCTGGGGCTGCGGGCGAAGGCGTCGACTCGATGCCACTCGCTTCTGGCTGTTCACCAGAGCTGGCAGACGTCGAACCGCAGCCGATCAGCGTGAGAGCTGCGACAACAAGTAGACCCCGTTGAGCATTACCGATCACGGTACTGGTGTACCACGATCAAGCGCCCGCTCGTGCCCCTGTTGAAGAACTCCGACGGGTTCGCTACTCTCTCCCCGTGGTTCCTTTCCCCGTGAGCACGTTACCCGTCGGACAGATCCTGATCCTGTTGGGCATCGGCGTCGGCGCGATGTCGCTGCGGCGGTGGCCGAGGGTGTTCAACATTGCCGTGGTCACGGTGGTTGTGGGGGCGGTGGTGCTCGTTGTGGGGCTCGTGCTTCGCTGACGTCATCCGCCGGGCGATGAGACCCGCAAGGGACCTTTATCTCACCGGCCTCCCCACCCTCAGTGCCGCCGTCCTCGCCGGGTACGGACCGCCGTACTTTCTCTCCAGCCTGTCGAGCTGGGTGACAAGGGCGATCTCGGTGAGCGCGGCGAGCGTCAGCCCCGGCGTGTAGAACACTGCATTCTTCGCACGCTCCAGTAGCTCGACCCAACGGAGCCGCAGCCCGCCAGCACGAGGCCCGTGGCCCCCAGTACCAGCCACCGCTGAACCCGATTTGTGCCCATCACCAGCTCCGATTGCAGCCTAACCACTCAACGTGACCTGCCAGTCCATGAACGCGTGGAGCAGGACCGGCGCGAGGACGTTCCGCGTGCGGATCATCACGAAGCCGAAGAAGAGGCTCGGCGGCAAGACGCTCAGGGAGCTGAGGAGCGCATCGAACGGGCCGATCGTCTGCTCGATCATCCGCGCGCCGAAGTGCGCGAGCGCCATGAGGAGCGACGTCAGCAGGAAGCCCCGCCACGTTCCGAGCCATGCGATCATCCGCGTCTGCAAGAGGCCGCGGAACGATACCTCCTCGGCGACCCCTACGCAGAGACAGACCACCCCGGCCCACAGGTGGCCCAGCGACATGGACCCGAGCCGGTGCATCTTGTCGACGACGTTGCCCCGGCCCGAACCCAAGAGCACCACGACGCCGATCACGGCGATGATCGCCAGCGACTTGAACACGTTCTGTCTCGTGATGCCGATCGAGGCGAGCGACTCGCGGCCGAGGCGCATCGCCACCGCGATCGGGACCCCGGCGGTGAGCACGGTCAGGAGTAGCTGTCGGAGCGCCCGCAGCGCGGTGAACCTGTCGACGACCGACATCGGCGGCCGCCCATGCGATCCGTCCAGATCCCGGATTGCCATGTACGCCGTGACGGAGACCATCATGATGGCAACCGCGACCAGCGCGCGGAGCACGGACCGTTGTGGGTCCGCGATCTCCGGTCGGCTGCGGTCGAAACGGAGCACCCAGGTCAGGAAGAAGACCACGAGGCCGAGCACCACGCAGACGATGACGTTCTGCGCCGTGCCCAACGCGAGCTTGCCGTAGTCCATCCGATCTCCGTTTCCCGTCCGACTGCTCGGTCGACCCTGCCGGACCGATCCGATCCTACTTCTTCACCGGGTTGCTTGCGATGGTAACACGCACGCCGACACGCATGGCGCGCGCCAGCCCCGCCGGATGAAGAAGCAGGGCGCCGACCACACACGCTCCGCGTCCGCGCAGGCTAGGCGGTCGGTTGATGATGACGACAGTTCGTCGTTATCAAAAACGGTCCGTTTGACGCTGCTGTCCGGGAAGGGGCTCTACAAGGTCTTGATGCTGACGCGGCAGCCCGCCGGGGATCGGATGCGGGACTGGCTGGCCGCCGAGGTGCTGCCCCAGATCGCGAGGGACGGGCGGCCACACTGGATCGCCAAGCAGGTGGGGGCGGCGCTCGGGTACTCCGACGATGGCGGCGAGCTGGCGCGGATGATCTCCAAGGACTGGGCGGACGAGTTCACCGACAAGGACCGTCGCGTGCTGCGCGGCGCGAAGCTCAAGGAGTTCAAAGGGTTGATCGAACCAGACGAGGATTCCTCGTCGAGTCACGCGCCCTCCCTGGTGTTGCTCACGGAGTCCGGCGTGACGCTCGCAGCGGTGCTGAGCAAGAAGCCTGCGGGGAAGGTTCTGGGCCATGGTGTAGGGCGCCACACCGATCACGACCTCGTACCGCGTCGCCGATGCGGGATGAGCACCCGGCTGGAGCCGTGAGATCAAGATCCCGATCCACCACGTCGACGTGTTCCCGTCGCGACCCTTCGGCGACCACCCGGCCGCCGTGTGCCCGCTCGAAGCCTGATCCCCGGAAGCGCAGCTCCAGGTGATCGCGCCGTCACCGAGTTGACAAAGCGCTCCAGGGGACATCCGCGCGCCTCGATCCAGGGGCCGGGCGGAATCCTGGAAATCGGTCGTGGGCGCGACTGCAACGCCCCACGTAGCACCGCCTTTTCACCCCGTGCCGCCCGCTTGTCGACCTCGGGCAGGGACAGGTGCACGCCACCCTGATCAGTAGGAACGGCGCGGGAACAGCGCGATCGGGTGGATCGCGCGGCACGGACCGGGCGCCCTCTGCGTGATCCGGATTTTTGCTTCAGTTGCGGTGGCGCGCAGACCGCGTTTGCCAACACCAAATTAGCGGCGTTTTTCATCGATGAGGCCCAGCCTTCCGGCGGACAAGTGCGTGGTGCCGAATCGGAGCCGTCCTCGATGCTGCCATGCCCGAGCGGGCTTGTTCCTCGTTACTCACCGTCTCCTCGTTCGCCCGCCCGCCGCGCGCCCGGCTCAGGGCCGATTCGCGGTCCCGAGCTTCGGGTGCCCCGAACCGGGCCGGAGCCCCCCCCGCAGCCCCGGCGCCTTCTTCTTCGCTTTCGTCGTCACCTTCGCCAACCGCTTTGGCGGCTCGACGATGGGGTACCCGAGCAGATCTCGGAGCGGTGGCGGGTCGTAGACTTTCAGCCACTGCGAGCACATGAACATGTCGGGCCGAGCGCAGGCGCCGCTCCGGAGATAGTGGCGGCAGACGCGGCCGTCATAGCCACGGACGTACTTCTCGCACGTGACCTCCGGAAACTCCGATTCGGCTTTACGCCCGGGCATCCTCACCACGTTCGAACTACTCATCGTTCTCTTCTCCGCCGCGTGGTCACCGCGTTCGTCAACCCGATCTGGCCGAAGCCAACGGGCCCGAGCCGCCGCTCCTTACCACTTGGCTTCCCGGGGGCCGATCGGGTCGCGCGTTTCCGCACTGGGGCGTGGGGTGTCGCAGGATCGTCCGCGAGGGGACGGCCAATCCGACTGTGCCCACGACCGCTACACCGATCAGCAAGGAGCCCTTGGTGTCGGGGCGCGCCCATCATTGGGCGCACCAGGTGCTCCAGCTCCGCCTTCCGTGCCGCCTCAGAGGGCGGAAGCGGAACCACTACCCGGGTCAATAAAAAGCCAACCTGTCCCACGCCGCTATATGGGTGCTGCACCCTAGCTGATTCTCCTTTCGTGTAGTGCCGTGGGAGATGGAACTGTCCCCGTCGGGTCCCGCCGCGTTCCTTCCGGCTGGGCCGACCCTCTCGATAGATCGTGATCATGCGACACCTGCTTGGGGGCAGGGCGCGGTGATGTGCTGTGGCGTCGTGGGAGCCGTGCTGTCGTGCGCGGGGACTTGCCCGTCGGGATGCACCCGGATCGCGGCCGCCAGATCGTGATCCTCTTCCAGTGACCAGGGGCGCGCGGGGGCCTTGCCGCGTCGGGCTCGCCAGGCCGTCAGGATGCGGGAGAAGGCAGCGGCGTGCGCGGCGGACTGCGGCCGAAGACGGCGCCGGAGATCGTCGGGCCTGCGCGCAGGATCGCACCACAGCTCGTCGAGCACCCAGTAGGCCGTGTTGCGGAACTTCGCCGTCGTCGGATCGGTAGCAGCCAGGCGATCGACGAAGGTCCGCAGCCGCGCATCGGGCGTCCGCACCTGGTGCCCGATGATCTCTTTGCCGAGCCACGGCATGGAGCCGCGCAGCGTGTCGATCGGCCCGACGGTCTTGCGCGGATTTAGTGCCCAGCCCTGTTTGTCGACCAGGGTCATCAGCACGTCGAAGGCGTGCTCGCACGCTGCCTCGGTCCGCGCCAAGATCATGATGTCGTCCGAGTACCTAAAAAGGAACGCGTCGTCGCCCATCGCCGCCACAAACGGGCCGTCCAGAACGTGCTGCCCGGCCAAGTTGGCCAGCAACGGCGCGAGCACCGATCCTCGTAGCAGGTGGCCGGGGGACGCGATCGGTTGCCACTGGAGACAACCCAGCTGGCGGGCGTGCTCGGGCCGCACGAGCACAGGCGGCCGCAGGTGGCGCTGGAGCATGGATCGGAACGCGGGGCCGACCTCGGGGCACAGCGCGACCAGTGCCTCGTCGACCAGGTTGAGGCTGATCGAGGAGAAGTAGTCATGGACGTCGGTGCAGAGCAGGTAACGGAAGCCGCGACGCACGTGGTCCCGCACGTCCCGCAGCGCGGTCGTCGGGCTCCGGCCGAGGCGGTACGCGTGGGCGTGCGGGGACAGGACCCGCTCGATCGGGGGCGTGAGCGTCGCATGCATCTGGCGCTGGATGACGCGGTCCAGGTGGGCGCTCACGTAGACCCAGTTGTCCTTCTCGCGCAGGTGCGTCAGGATCACCGCATCCGGGTCGCCGCGCAGGGCCCGCTCGCGCGCGTGCCTATAGAGGAAGCTGCCCGTCCGCGCCAGGTACGGCGAGATAACGACACGCCACTCGCGCAGGTGGATCTCGCGGCCATCGGCCAGGCGCCGCAACACGGGGACGTCGACGGTGGGCAAGCCGAGGTGCTCGACGTTGTAGTCGTCTGGCGTGGGCCAGCGGGGATCACGGCTGTGCGCGATCACCTTGGAGGCCTCGTCGATGGCCCGCTCGTATCGCCTGTGCCGGGCAATCGCGTTGGGCTTCAACTTCTGGGTGGGGTTCATGGACGCTCCGCCCGGTGCAACTGCTCCACCGCGCCGTCCTCGGCCGTGCGACGGCGCGGCCGCCTCGCGAGAGCCTTCAGACCCAGGCGCATCGCGTCGGTGTTGGCGGGCAGTGGGATTGCCGCATCGGACGACTGCGACGTGCTCGGCCCGGGACCCGGCAGGTCGTGCTGCTCGTCCACGATGGCAGTGGAGACGGGTATATCCGTGCCCTCGGCCGTCGCTTCGTCGACGGTGATCTGCTGCCGCAGGCGGCGGGCCTCCAGCCGCAACTCCCCGCACGCCCGCACCCAGGCGTCCTGGAGCTGGAATAGCCGCTCCGTGATCTCCTCGATGGTCGGGGACACTAACGCGGGCGGTGGCGGCTGCTGCGCGATCCACGCCCGGATGCGATCCGCCCGGACGGCGCACAGCGCGGGGTCGGGGCAACGACGCCGAAGGAACGCCTCCCATTTCTCACGCACCTGGCGCGTCTTGCGACACGTGCTGCACACCACGAACGTGTTCCCCGACGCGTGCGCGACCCCCCGATCGATCCTGTCGAGGCGGCCCTCGTGCTTCTGCCGGTTCAGTGGCGCGTCGCAGAATGCGCAGTGGTGTTCGAAGTACACGTACAGCGCGTTGATGTCGGGCTTCGAAAGGCCCGGGTCGACGATCGCCCAAACCGTGCCTCTCATCTTGGTCACCGCCTGACTGATCGTATGATCGGCCGCCATCGTCATGCCCTCCCTCTCACGCGGGACGCGTTGCCGCCTGGATGCGAAGCGACCTTGAATTCACGATTGCGTGTTCGCTCTCCCACACCACAGCACGTTCTCTGCCAGCAGGCGACGAACCCTTGAATTAGCGAGTGCGTGTTCGCTTGACGCGAGCTCGCGCATCCCCTCGCCGTGGGGATGAAGTCTTGAATTCGCGTGTGCGTGTTCGCAGCACGGACCTGCCCGACATGGCGCACAGCTACACTTCCGTGCTTTCCAGAACTAGGCGTGGGTTGCCGCGATGAATGCGCACTTCGGTGCTCGAAGGCGGTGCCCACCTGGTGCCCAAACCCGGCGGCAAGGTCGGGGAAGCGAGAGGAATTCCAAGGACAAGACAGACCGGAGAAACCCGCTGTGTTCCAAACCCTACCGATAAAAACTGAGTAATGACGATGAGTTACGATGCGGGGCCATTTCGGTTTCAAGTCCCGTCCACCCCGCAAGAAAGCCCTGGGAGAAATCCCGGGGCTTTCGAGTATTTGGGGGTTTCCTGGTTCTCAGCTTCCTCTGTTTTTTCTTCTCCTGCCTTGATGCTGCCTTGACGGACACGTCGCCGACCCTCGTCGAGAAGCTCCACAGCGTCCTTCCTGACCTCTGGAGACAGGTGCGAGTACCTGAGCGTCATCTCCATCGTCGCGTGCCCCAGAAGCTCCTGGACGGCCTTTAGCGAGGCTCCCTGCATCACGAGGTGCGAGGCGAACGTGTGGCGCAGGCAGTGCCACCCGATCATCCGCAGCTTCGCCCTCTTGCAGCACCGCTTGAGACCCACGTCGGCTCGCCTGTGGATGTGCCTCTTGCCGTTCGGCTGGCTGAACACCAGCTTGCTCTTGGGGGCTCGCCCGGTCTCCTGCGAGTCGCGGCCGTCGTCCTCGGTCTTGGCCTCTGCCAAGTTCACGACGACGCGGTTCTTGTTCTGCCGCTTCCGGTGCTCCTTCAGGAACGACATCGTTTCGTCGCTCAAGGGGATCTCGCGCTCTTTGCCATTCTTCGGCGGCCCGACGTGACCGTCGTGGTAGTTGCGGCGCACCAGAATCTTCCCCGCGACCAGGTCCACGTCGTCCCAGCGCAGCTCGCTCAGCTCACCGAAGCGGAGCCCCGTGCGCAGCGCGAAGAAGATCATGTCGTGCCACTCGGGCGTCTTCTTCGCCGCTTCGAGCAGTCTGGGCGCCTCATCGAAATTGAGGAAGTCCCACTTCGACGGCTCGACCTTGAGCTTGCGGATCTTGGGGACGGTGGTGATCAACTCCAGCTCGTGCGCCCACCGCAGGCACTTCCCGAGAACTCCCGCACAGGCGTTGTTGATCGTCTTCGGGCTCTTCTTCTCGCCGAGCATCTTGGCCTTGAGCGCCTCCACCTGTCGGACGCGGATCTCGTCGAGGCGGAGATGTCCCAGCTCGGGCAGCAGGTAGCGTCGGAAGATGCCCTCCTTCGACTTCACCTCGGCTGGGCGGTTGTAGACCTCTGCGTAGTTGTCGATGAACTCGGTGCTGAACTCCATGAGTGTCGGTATCTCTCTCTTCTCCTCCTTTCGGTAGGTCCCGGCGGCGAGCGCGGCGAGCACGTCTCTCTCGTACTGCAGCGCCCCCGCCTTGGTTTGGATCGGACTCCTCTCGCGAACTCGCACCGGCATCCCGTCGGCGGGTTTGTACGTGACGTCGATCATCAAGTACTCGTACACCTCGTCTACTCCCGGGTACCGGCGCTTCACCCTTCTCACAGCCATGGCGACCTCCACGGCGCGTGAGACGAGGGCTCGCCCCACACAGAAGATATCACAGCAGGGTAGGGCGCGCTCATGCAGCACCCCGCTTTCGGCTACGACCACTCGATTCCGCCTGATCCGACTCGAGCCACTCGACGACGGTTTTCGTCCTGAAGCGAATGCTCTTCCCGATCCGCTTGCCGCCAGGGATCTTGCCTTGGGCGAACATCGAGTAAACGTGGTTCGAGTGCACACGGAGGTATCGTGCGATCTCGGCGACCGTGGCGATGGGCGGCGGCTCACAGGGGCCATCGTTCTCCTCGATCGGTTTTAAAGTATCGGCGTCGTGCTCCCAAAGCGGTACGTCCGCCGTCGAGGTACTTTTCGCGTTGGTGGTCTCTTCGCGGTCACTCATGACAACATCTCCATGCCGCCACCGGATCCCGGCGCGGCGAAAAGATGTCGCTGTGGGTGCGATCGCTCGCCTGTCAGTCTGCGTCAGCCGTTGTCACGGCATGTTAGGTCTGCGTCAACGACACCGAAGTTCTGGAGAAGCCGGAAGGATGAACCATCCCACCGGCTCTCCATGTTACGCTTTTTAGTTCTTGCTCCGTCCCTTCTTGGCCTGAGCTCGGGGAACGTTTTCCTCAGGCTCGGGCAAGGAATGAGCCGCATACGCTTCACGGGCGTGCCAGAGGATTTCGTCGCAGATGTACTTCATGGAGTTCCAGTCCGCCTCTTGGAGAATAGTGAAAAGATCGATGCAGGTATCGTCGTCCACGTCGCCCCTTGTGTCCGAAATGCGATCGCAGTTGTCTGCCACGAAGGTCGCGAAGTCATCGTAGGCGGAGGACTCCGTGAGGACCGCCTCCCCGCCGGGATACTCCCTTGCGATGTGGACCCGCCTACTGAGCTGGACACACGGGGCCTGAATCCTCTTCGGCAACATTTCGTTGTTCGTTTTCTCCGTCTCACGTTTCGAATTTTTTTCTTCCATCATTTTTCGTTTCCTTGAAAAATCCCGTACCGTTTGGTGCGGGATAACGTTGCTTCTCGTTCTCTCCACACCGCCTACGCAGCGGACTTCTTCACCGCTCTCGAAACCGTGTTCGCCGCTTCCGGCATCTCGTTCCACGTCTGCCCGAGGAGGAGGTGTCCGGCCCGTTTATTGTGCCGACCTCCCCACTGCTTGAAGAAGAACCTGGTGCCCGCCGTCTGGCACTGTTCGAGGATATCGACGGCCCACGCTTCGGGCACGGGTTCGGAACCTGCGCCGGACTCGCCCCCGACGATCGCCCAGTCGATCTGGTCGAGGTCGAGGTTGGGGAGCGGACTCAGGAGGGGCTCGATCGACAGGAACCGAACCGCTGCAGGCACTGACCGGAGGTGATCGATGCGGTAGGCGTAGTCCTCGTGCTCGACGGTGACCCCCATCCAGACGTTGGAGGGCCAGGGCAGCTGCGGAGCCAGCTCGACGAGTCGCTCGCTGCGCTTGGTCAGCAGCTGGAACTGATGTTGGGGGCAGTCGACCGCCACCCCGAAGATCCTCTGGATGAACTCCAGCGGGACCTCCTCGTTGAAGGTGTCCGACATGGAGTTCACGAACACCATCGTCGGCTTCTTCAGCTCGTACGGTCGCCCCAGGCAACCCTCGTGGCACACGACGCGGTCGAACCCCGCCGCGTACTTCTGCTGCCCCATGCCCTTCAGCCGCCGGGTCATCATCTCTGCGTAGCAGCGTCGACAGCCGGCGCTGTACTTGCGGCACCCCGTCACGGGATTCCACGTCTCCCTCGACCAAGAAATTTTTGTGCTCATCTTTCACTACCTCTGGTTAATCCCGCGCCGTTTGGTTTGGGATAAGTTGCAGATCATCGTCGCCGTCCTCCTTGTCGACGGCAGTCGGCACACCGGCACAAGCCGCTTCCTGCAAAGGCGCCGCGTCATCATCATCCGGAACATGGGGAGCGCCTGTCCCGACGTCGAAGACGCTGGGAGCCGCTTCGTTCAAGGGTTGTGCCGCTGTTACGGTTCCGTCGACTGTTGCGCCCGACCTGCCGACGTAGCGCTTGAACGCGTCCTCGAACTGCGACAGCTCGTACCCCTTCGCCGTCCAGTCCCCGAATCGGATCGACTTGGGCCGGATGCGGTAGGTCTTTAGCCGTGAGGCGAGACCGTAGGTCGATAGCGAACGTCCGTGTTGGATCTCGCTCCACGGTTGGCCCTCGAGCGCCACGAGCCTCCCAACAAGCTCCGCCGACCTGATCCGGTCCTCGTCGTAACCGCGCAGGATTTCGCAGATGTCGGCCAGGAGAAGGTCGTTCAGCGAGCCGTCATCCTCCTCGGGATCGATGAGCCGGATGGCCGCGAGCCGGGCCTTCAGCGGCCAGGCCCCGCCCACGCAGTCGGCGATCGCCAGGAGCGGGCTCCAGTTGTCTGCGGCGCGGGGGTTGAGCACCGCTGGGACTACAGGCTCGGCATCGCGTAATGGCGCTCGATTCTGGTCGGACCAGTCGACGGCCTTGCAGCTGATCTCCTCAAGGTGGGCGACATGGTCGGCACGGAATCGAGTGACGCTCTCGTTGGCGAGCTTCCGGCGTAACTCGATGGTGATCGACCGATCCCGCAGGGTGTCGTAACGGAGGTCGCCGATCAGTGCGATCGCCTTCGCCGCCCAGGTCGAGTACTTCGTCGGCTCGTTCGCCTTGCCGCTGCAGCGAACGATCACCGCGCCCTTGCGATTGTGCCCCGAATTCAGGATCCCGCGCATGTCCTCTCCGCTGAGGAACGTGTCCGCCTCGTCGATGAGAAGCGTTGGCTGCTCGGCATCGACGATCCGGAAGAGCGCAGCGGCGGTGATGTTCGACGTCGTCAGTGGATGGGGGACGAGCTCGCCCAGGACGGACAACGCCGTCGTCTTTCCGCAGCGCTTGGCCGCCGATCGGATCACGAGGATCGGGGAGATGCTGAAGGCGTTCAACGTGTGCGCGTGCAGCACCCAGAGCGCCGCGGCGTCCGCCCCTTCGTCGGAGATGACGACGTAGCTCCTGATGGCGGTGGCGATGTCGTCGAGGAGCTGAGCCCCGTCGACGGGTTCCCTGGGCACTTCGTCGTCATTCGGATCGGTTGAGGCGCGGAATCGTTCTGTGAACGCCGTCGAGGCGTAATCGAAAACAGCGTTGTCTAGGATTTGGGCGGGCGTGCCGAAACCCTGGCGCCGAAGGACGTGTACCGCCCGATCTCTCGCGATCGTTCGTGTCACCCCGTGCGTCTTCAGCAGTTCCGAGGCGAACCGATCGAGCGCAGCCTGGACGGCGTCGGTCGGAGAGTACGTCGTGATCGCCGAAAGCGGCGCGAAAATATCGCTGCCGGCATCGAGGTTGTCTGCATCGTCCCGAGTGGGACGCTCCGGGCATCCTTTCGTCGCCTCATCGCCGTTCTGCTCCCGGTCGGGTTCCTTGAGGCGACCTCCATGCGCGTCTCCGACCTCAACAGGTGCGGCCGACGTGCATTCGGGGTCCGCGACCAGCAGTAGCTGGGTAGGCACCGCGTCCAAACCGACACTTTTCGAATACGGATCCTGCTCGTCCATCGCACAGCTCCTTGCCGCGCATCGGCGCGACTCGACGACGTTGTTGTGTGCGATGGCTTCTCGAAAAATCTGACGGGCCGTTATTACGGCATGAAACAAAAAGCGCGCTGCCTCGCAGGCTGCACTCACCCTAAGCACTATTCATGCCATTTTCCCTGCGACAGGGCGCACCCCGTGCCCACGTACCAATACGAATATGTACTCCAAAAAATAATTGAGTCATTTTCACCCACTTGCGAACCCATCCGGATATATTGGACGCAAGCATCATCCTAACTATCCGCTATGAAAGGACTTATTGGTACTGTGCGGGTGGCAGATGGCCTATTTGGGTTCGGTTTTCGGCCATACGCGGTCGTTCCAAAGAACCGAATCCGACCATCCCATCCGAAAGCAACCGCACCGACAACGGCTGCGGGGTGACGCAGAAAATGCGTAGCAAATCGCCGACGAGACCAAACCGCGGCAGCCTGTTCCATTGATAACAGAACTGTACGTTGCTCCCAAGGCATCCGGTCATCTAACTCGGTCTCATCCATCGTCACGCCTACTCCTTGTCTCCATTGCACGCAATTGACAACCAAAGACGCCTTTCCATTGGGCACAACGGTTGCATGCACGTTCACCCGCATAGAGAGACGCTTATTGATCTATTTTTACGGAGGTCGCGGTAATGAGCACGAATCGAGAATTACGAGACGCCACTGGCGAGTTCATCGTCAGCAAGGGTCCCTACGATGTCTTCGCAACCTTCACCATAGGTGAGGAGTCTGTTGGCGACCAGGAGGCCTACGCTCGATTCTCCCGCACCTGCAAGGAGCTGGCCCGCAACAGGAGCGGGCACGTCTTGGTAGCCTGGTGCTGGGGGTATCAGCACTCTGGCCGCCCACACTTCCACGCGCTTTTCCGCGCTCTCGAGGATGACAAAGCCGTTCAGCCGGAAGAACTCCAAGACGCATCGGGTTGGGGGCTCACGGAGATCGAACCGTGCAACGGGAACGGCGCCGCCTACTACCTCGCCAAGAAAGGCCATCATTGGAACATCAACACCGCGTGCAACCGGTCGAGACGTTGCAGGAGGAGCGAAGGTTGTATCCATGATATCGGTCCCTGGCCAGATACCGGAGCATTGGAACTCTCGTAGCACATTGCAATCGCATCCAATAATCTGTATTATATAGAAGAAGCACCGTTACACCGCTTCAGGGGGCAAGGCTCCGGTAGCAAGAAATGGGATCAGTCGACACTGAAGGCTCAATGCCTTAATATTATTGTTCTATCTTATCCATGGGGTTATTGATCTGTTCTTCGGGGGTGTTGTGAGTGTCTTCTATTGCTCATGTGTTTTTAATGTCTCTTCAATGTGCCAGCTGTCTACGACTGATACCAACTACTACTCCAAGGGCAGCTCTCCGACATGTATTTCAACAATAGGTTGCTCTTCCGAGAAGCTGATTTCCGTACTCTGAATGCAATAGTTCTCCAATGGCTCCAGGTGGCTCTCTGTTGGCATTGGAAGCATGATTTGGGTCTTTGTCGCGGCCGGGCGAAAGACGAATCGGTGACCTCCTGGGCGCCTTTGAAGAGATGTGGCGGGAAATGTCACGGTTCTGGCCATTAACGTCGGAGGATGGCGGTCCATGAATGTTTTTAGAGCATTTCCACTGTCACTTTGTCGACCCAGAAGCATGCACGGTGGGAGTCGTTGTATTTTACTGGGAATTCCATGGCTCCCACTGACAGATTCGTGAAATCCAGGTCGAAATCGTAGTAGGTGCCCGTGGAAGAGAACGACGACCTATTGACGAACCGCTCGCCAAGTATTGTGCCACCGAAATTTTTTGTGACTCCCAGCCAGAGCACGTTGAGGCTGCTCGTGTCGCCGTCATCGGTCTTGATGCGCCAAGTGATCTTGAAAGTGCCTGCCGGAATGTCAGAAGTGTACGGGCCGAAAAGGATGTTGTCTTCCGAATCGGCGCACATTGAATCGCAGGTTAGCCAAGAGTCCGTGGTTGCCGTTCCACAGTCATGTGAGAAATCGGACTCGCCTTCATACACCCAAACCGTCTGAACACAGAGAAAGTCGATACACTCCTCGTAGGTATCGCACGGGCCGCAAGAACCTTCGCAACCGTCGTCGCCACATTCCTTGTCCACACAAGAAGGGATGCATTCACCTGTGTCGGTATCCGTGTCCGTGTCCGTGTCGGTGTCAGTATCCGTGTCCGTATCCGTATCGGTGTCGGTATCGGTATCGGTATCCGTGTTGATGTCGGTGTCGGTGTCGGTATCCATGTCGGTATCGGTATCGGTATCGGTATCCGTGTCGGTGTCTCCACCGCAGTCGCATTCACCCCAAGAGCTTCCGTCTTCATTGCACACTTGGGTGCCGTCGGGTTCTCCACCACTGCACGGACAAGTTTGCACGGCGCCAGGGTCGCACGTCGGGTCAGAGCTGCCCCCTCCGCTTCCGCACGAGGCCAACATGAAAGTGGCAAGAACCACGACAACCGTGTTCGATACGAATCCAAGCGAACCGCGCATGCTTACCTCCCCACTGATCTCTAGAGTACAGGCGTTGCCTTTGTTCTCTCCCGAAGCTGTCCTAGTCGACAATCCCACATCCCGCAAAGAAGAAGTAGCCGTTGAACGCCGTGAGCGGCTGCCCGCCGGAGTCCTCGACACCGTCGAGACTAGTGCAGTGGAGAGAGACGTAATATTCGAATGGCAGTTCTTCAGTGGGCGTCTCTTCTCCGGAGGCCGCGTGGCCGAAAAGCTCGACGTAGCAGTTCGCGTTGTCGGCCGGGTCCGGCTGATTGAACGAGAACTGGTTGCCGCCGTTCTTGATGATCGCGTGCCCGAAGAATGTCTGCAGCGACTCGTCGTCCTTCGGGATCTTGGCGGCGGCATCTGAGTAGACGCCCTCCGTCGGCGGACCCACAATGTCGGTGAACTTGATGTATATCTCTGTCGCGCTGTCGACATCGACCCTCGCTGCGTCGCCGATCTCAAACTCGAATCTTTCTTCCAGGTTATTAACTTGGCAATATCCATAGTAGTCAGGGTTGATAGCTCCGAGGAAGTCGAAAACTTCAGAAGAAGTACTCATTTGGAACTCACCTTCGACGTAGCCACCAGAAGGATAGTCGCATGCATCTATGTAGACGATCTTCGAAAAGCGCGGCGTTTCGATCGCGGCCAGCGCGATCGTTTTCATGGAAAAGCGGATCGGTGCGAAGCCGCGTAGAGGCGCGGCGCGGGGG